>JBAZGL010000110.1:0-4484 GCA_041652855.1 Candidatus Izemoplasmatales bacterium | reverse complement strand
AATGTTCCATTGACACCTTTGATCGAAGCCGGTTGCGACACGATCATTGTGATTCCGCTGATGTTCATGGATTCGGCATCCCGCCACAAACACAAGGAAATCACCCTTCATCCCATTCGCCGGCGCTTCGGTTTGGGAGGGATCCTTAATTTTGATCCGAAACGTTCGGAAAGGTTGCTGGAACTCGGATATGAAGACACCATCGCGTATTTCACCCACAATACGCTGTCCACAGAATAAAAGATATTGTCCTCCTTTGACGTATTGTGTTGATGTCAAAGGAGGTTTTTTTATGAAAAGATTGGCTTTGGTTCTTTGCGTGGCAATATGTGTGTTCTTGTGCACGGTCTTTCCCATCTGTGCCGAAGATTATCAAAACTATCAGGAGATTATCTTTGAAGATGATGCGGCGTATTTGTTAAAGGACTTCTCTGATGAGACGTACCAGAACTATTACGACCAGTTGTCCAAAAGGGTATTCGCCGGATGGAAACTCGCGATCATCCACAAGAACTCCGCAGTGGAATTCATCTCGGAAACGAAACTCAAGATTTATAACAATGGCTACTCGACCATCAAGCATGACATCAAACTCCAAACGAAGACAGAAACCAAGTATCAGATCAGCGCATCAGGATCGATCTCTACTACTTTGAAAGGAGACATAAAAAAATTCAAAGGCACGTTGGATGCCGACATTAAAGCTTCCGTGTCCTACACGACATCGACGACAACTTCAGAGACATATGAGTTCACGATCATTGTGGATCCGAAAACCTATGTCACAATCATCACAAGGGGTCAAGGCTATGTCTCCAATGGCGTGGCGAAGAGCTATTTCTTTTGGATTGAAACACATCGGGGTGGTTGGGAAACATTCACAATCACCACGGAATATTATGAGATCATCAAGGATAAAATCTGATGAAGCGGTGGTTCTTCATCGTCATCGGCATCTATCTGATCATCATGCTTGCGTTCATATGCTTTCATCAGGAGATGCCGGATGAGGTGATCATCATCACCATTCCCCAAACCGAAGCGCGTTTGATCACATCAGAAGCAGAACGCATGGAAATTGATGTGTTTGTGAACACATCGCAGAGCTTCTTGACGGAAAAAACGAACATCACATCCGTTAAAATAGTCGACTCCTCCCAGGAACTCGCTGTCGCTATTCATGACATCACACACCTCGGACCCGCCATCATCTGTGAGGAAACGCTTGAACATTTCCAGTTGATCTTGTCCTTCGAAACGCTATATCCCCACGGTGTGTCCATGAGATTTATCGATGCAACCCTGAGACTCCTCTATGAAAATCAAGCGGAGTTCCACTTGGCGATCGGGAATATCACTTTGATGTTCGCAGATGTGTCTCAGGAAGCATATCTTGATTTTTCGCGTCTGTATGGCGTGACGATGATGGATGAAACGAAGCACATCATGACGGGAATCCACATTGAGTTCCGCGTTTCTGCATTGGCAGAAGTAGTCGTTGAATCGATCGACCCCTTATTGGAAGGCGTGTCGTTCGACTTGAATCGCGCGCATATTCATGATGTAGGTTATCCTCATTGTCTTGATGTCTCCGCTCCAGAAGCGATTGAAGCATGGCCGTCGGTGGGAGAAATCACAGATTCAGAGGTGGTTCTGATAGATGATGCGTTATACTATTTTCCATTGGCTTATCGAGGGCCATGGTGTACGATCAGACGCTTTCCATTAGTCATCACGTATCGCTATCTAGAAACGTCCTATCACATGATCATTGATGATTTTCGCTATTATCAGGAAGATTATTGGGAAAATGCCACGTATGATGACATCTGCAGATACTCATATAAGTATTAAGCATGTGACGAAGAAATTCGGTCATACGCGTGCGATCGATAATGTATCCCTTCATCTGTCTCAAAATCGGGTATACTTGTTGGTCGGACCGAACGGTTCGGGAAAAACGACGCTGATCAAATGTATTATGGGTTTGTTGCGATATGAAGGAACCATCGTCAAGAGCACGACAAGAATCGGTTATGCGCCCGATCGTTACATCATGCCCCCGTATTTGAACGTCGTCGATTTTCTCGAATCCATGGGGAGAGTCAAAGAACAAAGCCGCATGCATTGTCGCGATTACATCGATCATCATCTCACACTATTCGAACTCGACAATGTCCGTTATCGCCCCATAGGAGCGTTATCGAGCGGGATGAGGCAAAAGGTCAACTTGCTGCAAGCTATGATCCATGTGCCTAAAATCCTGATTCTCGACGAACCCCTAAAAGGTCTTGATGGACCAGCGGAAGATCATTTCATGAAGATCCTTTCCGCGAAAACAAAGGAAATGTTGCTGATCATTTCGACGCATTATCCGGAACGCTTCCGGATGCGGGGAAAACGATTGATTCATCTTGAAAATGGTCACTTGTGTGAAGACAGCGATGTTTAAGCTCACGTGGCATATGATTCTGTCAAAGCGCATGGTATGGTTCGTGACGATATCGTCTTTATGTTTAACCGCGATGTTTTGCTATTATGCGCAAATCGAACAACCATGCGCGATCATCGATTTGTGGCGTGAATTGAATCTACAATTGTTTATGTGTGAAAGTGTGCGCCTGCTGGAGTATGTATCGGTGTTCTTTATCATTCTGATGACGATGGAAGTCCGCATGATATCAGATGGGTTTGATATCTTCGTTTTGGATGGGACACAGAAAAGACGTTTCTCTCTCCTGTGGATGCGTGAATGGGCTTTGATGACTTTGATGGGATGGTTCATCCTCCATCACTGCGCCGTCATGTGGGCGATCGCAGCGATCTTCACGCCGTTTTCTCTTGGATTGGATGTCTGCTTAAGGATAGCGCTATTGTTGATGATCGAAGTGTTCGCTTTTGGGTTTATCCAAGGCATCATCAGTTTGATCGGTAGATCATTGCTACTCGTATTGCCGACAATGGGGGTGTTTTGGTTGTCGGAAACACACGTGCTAGAGCCCGTCTTAGAAGGAGAGATGATCAATCGACTATGGTCGTACATACCGAACATCTATTGGTGGGATGGCCAATGGCGGATGCATCTTGGGATCGTTGTGTATATTTGCATCGTCTGTGTGTTGTTTATCGTCAAACTCAGCCTCGCCATGCTACGGGAATATCGCTCATAGAACCGATCAATCAGGAATGAGACATAATAGTTCTGTACAGCGTTGAGCGAACGACTGACATCCGCAGGATGGGTTCGATACGCATGTTTGTTGGGAAGCATCTTGGAAACGCACACGGTAAATATTTCTATGAATAGAGGTTTATTTATCGGTTTCATAGTGATATAATAATACATACATTCAAACTTGGGGGGCCGTGTGATATGTGTGGCATCGTCGGTTATTTAGGTGATCATAAAGCATCAGATATCATTTTGTCGGGACTTGAAAAACTTGAATACCGCGGATATGATTCCTGTGGAATCTTTTTTCATGATTTGGACCATGACCAATATATCACGTACAAAGATAAAGGGAGAGTCAAGCATCTGATGGATGACTTTGACTACCAGTTCACGAATCACCTTGCGATTGGGCATACGCGTTGGGCTACCCATGGTCGACCCAACCTGGAGAATTCCCATCCGCATTTTTCTTTGTCGAAACGTCTCGGCATCGTCCATAACGGCGTCATAGAGAATTATCAGGAGTTGACCGCAAAATACCTATCAGACATCACTTTTTCGAGCGAGACTGATACCGAAGTCATTGTCAACCTTATCGAGTATTTTCTCGATGAACTGCCGATCGAAGAGTCCATCCGAAAAACATTGTCATTGCTTGAGGGATCATACGCGCTGCTCATCATCGATACCCATGATCCATCGATCATATACGCGGCCAAATCAAAATCGCCCTTGTTGATCGGGTTGCATCCCGAGGGAATCACGCTCGCATCGGACGTGATGGCCTTGATCGGCCACGCTACGCATTACTACCCGATGGAAGACAAAACATTTGCGGTTGTATCTCAAAATAATGACGTTTTTGAATATCAGATCTATGATATCATCGGCACTAAACTATCCCCGAAACTTCTTGAGATGGATCTCGTTCTGGATGAAATAGGCAAGGCAGGATATTCGCATTATATGTTGAAAGAGATTTGCGAACAGCCGTCTGTTGTCCGGAAAATCATGTCGAAGTATCTGGATAGCGAAACGTGTAGGATTCCCGAAGACGTCATTTCGTTTTTTATGGATGCGACCAGAATCTATATCATCGCGGCGGGTACGAGCATGCATGCGGGCTTTGTCGGGAAGTATTATTTCGAACACATCTCGCACATTCCTACCGAAGTATTCATCGCTTCGGAGTTCGCCTATAATCAACCCCTTATTTCGAGTGAACGTCCGCTGTTCGTGTTCATCTCTCAATCCGGTGAGACAGCTGATCTTCGGGCATGTCTCACGAAAATAAAAGAAAGAAAATTCC
>JBAZGL010000109.1:0-4490 GCA_041652855.1 Candidatus Izemoplasmatales bacterium | reverse complement strand
ATAACGTGATTATATTATATCTCGTTATACGTTGCTTGTAAACCACATTTTGCACTTTTTTTGTCACAAAAAAATCTGTCTGAGCCGGGTTCTCCTGTATCAGACAGATGGATGATGGTTTCTCAGATGAGTTTCATGTGTTGCAGGCGCGCGTATTGCGGTCCGATATAGTCGATCCGTCGGATTGTTTCCTTCGACAATGCGAGTGAAGCCAAGGCCTGATCAATGCTGCCACTGAAGGAGAATCCGCTGACCGGATGAGTGGTGGAGCCGTCAAAATATCTGCCAAGACGCACTTCTCCTCCGATATAGCCGGAATGAATGTCGACTTGAATCCCTGATAGCGAGATGATTTCAATATGGGGCTTCTTTTTGAGTTGATGGATGGATTGAGTCCCTTGATTCACTTGGATGGTATGCATATCGCCATTGGGTTCGACATTCAGATATCGGGCATATTGATTGGACCCGTAATAATCAACGATCTCGCCATCGCGGATGATGGTGACTGGGCGAAGGATGACGCCGTCGGCGTCGAATTGATCCATCTTCGACTGCGGGCATAAGCCAACGGTCAACATCTCGCCGTCACCATGCTTTTGGATGGAATCGCCGATTTTCTTGGCGGTCATCCCTTTGTAGATCGCGGGATACGAATAGTCTTCGATCAAGGCCTCGAAAAATGAGCGCAAATCCGCTTCTCTCAGCAACACGTCACACGTCATGGAATGGGCGAGGGAGCTCGCTTCATAGCGGTCTTTGACATCCTGGAGACTCTGGGCGGCCATCCGCGAAATCGCTTCAAGGTCCAATGTCACATACGATTCGGTTCGGTATAGTTCGACTTTGTCCTTATCTCCGTCATAGGAAGGGATGGCTTCAAGATCGATGCGGTTCAACGTCTTACTGAGATGGACTCCTTGGGAATTACGCAAGCGGGTGCGCTCTTCGGTAAGAAACAGCTCGATCGCATTGAACCGGTGATGCTCGGAACCTTGGTCAATCAAAATGCGGGCGATTTGATCTAGCAGTTCAAAGGGGTGTTCGCTCAAGGGAACTTGTTTCCATGAACGTCGCTTGCCGCCCTTGACGAGTTGATAATCTGGATTGAGGATCAAAGACGCATTTTCGAGGGCGTCATCAATGATGTCCGACAGTTCGCGAGTAGACATGGGCCGGTTGATGGCGATTTTTGCGGAACCGAGATAGACTTCATCATTTTTTCTGAAGCGATGATAGATCGTCACTTGATAGTCGGTCGTATCCTGGACTCTTCGTGTTTCCGAACGCTCCCTGACATAGAAAGCCTGATGGCTCAAGGTTTTCTTCTCACTGACCAACCAGTCGTCCACACCGGGATGATTTTTGAGGGCGGTCACGATTTTGTGCATCATCCGATTTTCACCTTCGCTTTCAGACAGGCACCGCCATCACTGACGCGCACCCATTCTTTATAGCCTTTGCCACATGAGCCACTGCCGATGATCTCAAAATTTTGGGATACCGCGGTGATGGACATCAATAAGTCGATGACATACCCGCTCATGACACAAGGAGAGACAATCTTTCCCGAAAATGCGCCATCGACGATTTCACGCCCATAGTGAGCGGTGCATTGAATTCCCCAGTTTTTGGGGTCTTCCATGCCATTGTTCGTCTGAAAGAGCATGTAGCCGTGGGCGATGCTTTGAATCATTTGCTCCAATTCATCGTTGCCGGGTTCGAAAAACGTATTGGTCATACGCGTGTATGCCTTGCGTTTATAGGATTCTCTGCGGCCATTGCCCGTCGGTTCGACGCTGAGCTGCAAAGCCGAAATAGTGTCGGCGATTCCACGTTTCAAGATGCCCTTGTCGATGATCTTGGTGTTTTGCGCGAGGATGCCTTCATCATCAAAGAAATACGACGCCACGCTGAAAGCCGATTTCGCACCGTCCCTCATGTGTACGCTGTTCGATGCAACGCGTTTGTTCATGTACTCTTTGGCTTTGGCGCGGTCCTTGACGAACATGTCCATCTCCACACCATGGCCAAAGGCTTCATGGGCGATGAGACCTGTGATCGATGGATCAGTGATGACATCGTAGAATCCTGGTTCCGGCGGAGTGGCGTCGAGGAGTTCAACTGCAAGTTTCGCGGTAGTCACCACACGCTTTTTCAGTTCATCCAAGGCTTCTGCCAAATTATTCATTCCGAAGCCATCATAGGCGTATTTGGTCGATTCTTCGCGACGAGATACGACAAACACCCGGGGATTGCTCCAGGTGTAGTATTGTTCAAGGTCACGTGCTTGGGACAGAAACATCTTGGATACTTCGGTATGCTCGACGTGTACGCGGACATTGACGATGGCTTCCGACACTTCGAGACCTCGCTGGACATCTTCTTTGAATGAAGCGATGATTTCTTCCTTGGACATATCTCGACCGAGATCTTTTCGGACAAACCGTTTGACGAGGGGACGCTCCTGAATCAGAGGTGCATTCACGGGAGAAATCGTTCCCTTGGACGATGTCAATTGCTGAATAGATGCAATAATCAAGGGAATATTCGCCTTGGTAATATCATTAAAGGCATATTCACTGTAGCGGTTTTGATCAAAGACACGCACCACAAATCCGCATTCGCTGATGCCGCTCGGTGAAATCGTCGTCGTTTGACGGTCTACCGTGATCGCGAATCCATGGACATCGGTTGCGAGTACACTGACGTAAGGATATAAGGTTTGAAGCTGTCGGACGAGCATACGTAATAAAGGTTTTTTTGTACGCAAATAATGCGAGAATTGATGAGCCATTGAATCGCCTCCATGTGAATCATTGTACCATATTTGCCTGTATGTGAATCTGTTTTTCACTTTTCAAGATACAATTAGTGTCATATTGATGATATATCTACTCTGATTATAACTGTGCTTTTGACTGAGAAAGTATGTTCTTGCTTTACATTCCACATAAATCCAAGTATAATCGTTCTAGACCCCATAGAAAGATCTGATTTCATGATAAAAGAAACCATCAAAGAACGGCGTTGGTTCCGCCTGGACAATGCCGCTAAAATTTATCCTGTGATTCAAAGCGCAAAAAATTCCGGCATTTATCGCATGTCGGTTTTTCTCGATGAAACAATCGATCCCTCGCGTTTGCGCGATGCGGTGATGGATTGTCGCGATCGCTTTCCCGCCTTCTTCGTCAAACTGCATCTGGGTTTGTTCTGGTACTACACAGACGCGAACGACAAGGAACCTTTGGTCGTCAACGAATCACCATTTGCTTGTCGGTCCATCATGACGCACAAGAACAACGGTTTCATGTTCACCTTCTTCTATTATGAAAACAAGATATCGCTGGAAATGTTCCATTCGCTCAGCGATGGCGGTGGCGCTTTTGAGTTTTTAAAGCTTGTCCTTTATCGCTATCTCGAGCATTCGGGACACACACAAATCAATGACGGCAGTGTCTTTTCCTTGCTCGACTTTCCTTCCTTGCAGGAACTTGAAGACAGTTACAACGTTTATTACACACAACCCTCCCATCTCAAAGATCCCTTTCCCGTCGCCTACCGCATTTCCGGAAAACACTTTCTCAGAGATGGCATCAGCATCACCAGCGGGCGGATACCGACGCATGAACTGTATGCCTTCGCCAAATCGAAAAACGCGAGCATATCGCAAATCATCGTCGCGAACTGGATTCAAGCGATCATCCGACAAGGAGACGCGCGCGCGCTGAGGAAACATCCGATCACCATCAGCGTACCCGTCAATTTGCGAAAATATTTCTCTTCATATTCCATCCGAAACTTTTCACTGTATTTCAACGTGACCTATCACGTCCAAAGTCAAGAGGATGATTTTGACCTCATCCTCGACCGGGTCAAACGTGACTTTTCCGAGCAACTCACCAAAGATAAACTCCAAGAACGTCTCAACAAGAACGTCTCATTCGAGCGCAACTTCCTCGTGCGGATCTGTCCTCTGTTTCTGAAGAAACTGATGTTCAAAATTGGGTATGCTTTGATCGGACATAAACCAATCACTTCGTCAGTCACCAACTTTGGCAACGTAGCTTTGCCAGAGACGATGCGTTCACATATCGAAGCATTCGAGTTCAATCTTGCGAGCGGAACCAAACCGGGGATTGCCGTCGTCAGTTATGAAAACGTCACCGCGATCGTCATCTCGAGTTGTTTTAAAAATTCCGGACTTGAACAAACCTTCTTCCAATTTTTCGGAAAAGAAAATCTCTCTGTCCGCATTCATACGAACAACTGGGAATAGGCCCTAAAACGTGATTTATAGCCCCGGATACCATCCGGGGTTTTTTTATTGATCGCTTGGATGGAACGTATGCGATATGATATAACCTGACTTTTGCAGTAGATAATAGAAAAAAAGGACAATATCGCCATTTCTAGGGATGTTGTCCTTTTTTTCAAATGTTGTGTTTAGTTATTTCTTTTCAGATGAATCAATTGATTTCGTAATCGTT
>JBAZGL010000108.1:0-4495 GCA_041652855.1 Candidatus Izemoplasmatales bacterium | reverse complement strand
CCACCATCGATATTCGCACTTTTCGTGGCGCGTTCGCAATCTATTTGTTGTTTATCGCATGATTTGTGCACTTTGCCCATTGGATGGGCCTTTTTTTTGGCGTATAATACGTCTTGGAATTTGATATAATCATATGGGAGGTATCTATGGCTACACTATCGTTTCGTGCCTTGGACAAAGTATATGAAAATGGGGTCCAAGCAGTATTCGACTTCTCCTTAGAAGTCAAAGATAAGGAATTCATTGTTTTTGTCGGCCCATCCGGTTGCGGAAAGTCGACCACGCTCAGAATGGTTGCCGGATTGGAAGAAATCACCCGCGGAGAGCTCTACATTGACGAAGTACTCGTCAACGATGTCGCACCGAAAGATCGCAACATCGCCATGGTGTTCCAATCTTACGCTTTGTATCCCCACATGTCCGTATATGACAATATGGCCTTCGGTTTGAAGTTGAGAAAAATGCCTAAAGATGAGATTGAGCGCCGCGTCAAAAACGCCGCTGACATCTTAGGCTTGCAAGGCTATCTCGATCGCAAACCCAAAGCGCTGTCGGGTGGTCAACGGCAACGTGTGGCTTTGGGCCGCGCGATTGTCCGCGACGCAAAGGTCTTCCTGATGGACGAACCCCTATCCAACCTCGATGCGAAATTGCGTGTCGCGATGCGTGCTGAATTGATTAAATTGCATGAACGTCTCGAAACGACGACCATCTATGTGACCCATGACCAAATCGAAGCGATGACCATGGCGACACGCATCGTCGTCATGAAAGACGGCCGCATCCAGCAAATCGGCGCACCGAAAGAGATCTATGACTATCCCAACAACATGTTTGTCGGCGGGTTCATCGGAACTCCGGCGATGAACTTCCTTGTGGGTGAAGTCAAAAAAGATGGCTATTT
Organism: Candidatus Izemoplasmatales bacterium; assembly: GCA_041652855.1. Classification (GTDB taxonomy): domain Bacteria; phylum Bacillota_I; class Bacilli_A; order Izemoplasmatales; family Hujiaoplasmataceae; genus JAAYZB01. Next base: position 3,591 of record JBAZGL010000108.1, on the reverse strand, counting down.
CTACTGTGAGAATCTCAAACTTAAAGTCCCAGAAGACCGGTTCAACGTCTTGAAAGACAAAGACTTTGTGGATCATCAAGTGGTTCTCGGTACCCGTCCCGAAGACTTGCATGACAGCCCGGCGATGATCGAGAAGCATCCGGATTCCAAAGCGACAATGTTGGTTGATGTCGCCGAATTGCTTGGGGCGGAAACGAACATCCATATCTCGATCGGCAACACCAACATCATCGCAAAAGTCGGAGCTAGATCCGATGTTCATATCGGTGATAAGATCGAACTCGCCTTCAATATGAACAAATGTCATTTCTTTGACCCCGAAAGCGAACTCAGAATCACGAAGGACTTTCAACGCCAAGCCGAATAACCGCGACCACCCTTCGGGGTGGTTTTTTTTCTGTTTTTTTCAAGTGCGCTGAAGCTTCTGACATGGTATAGTGTTCTTGGTGATGTCCATGGTTTTGTATTTGGCAAAAGGAGAAGATATGCGCGTTCACATTCATACCACCGAAGGCGAAGTGATCCGCGACATCTCCTTCACGGGTTTATTGAAGCAGTGGCTTTATCCGCAGTTGACAACGCTTGAGGGACGGATTGAAGCCACCAAGCGTGTTTTTCATTTCAAAGCGAAAGTGCCCATCTGGATTGATGGAGCGCACTTGCTCATTCCGATGGTGGGGATTCGCTCCGAACTGAGCCTATGCGTGAACTATCATGCCATTGCCCGTATCGAATTAATCGAGGATCAAAAAGCGCAGATCACCCTCATCAATCATCAACGTCTCATCCTTCGTCAATATCCCGCCGTTCAACGGGCGTATGCCCGCGCGAAAGTGATTTTGGACCATCTCGACAGCGCACACGGATGTGTAGGAGAAACACGGACAGATTTGTGATCTCGCATATCGTTTTTGGTGGAAAAAACCTTTAGAAAATAGTATAATGATGATGGTAGAATTCTTATTATATATGGAGGTTCTTATGAAAAAGAAAACGTTAGAAGATTTACACGTTGCGAATCAGCGCGTTCTGCTACGCGTGGACTTCAATGTCCCGATGCAAGATGGTCAGATTACCGATGACAATCGCATCAGGCAAGCACTACCGACGATTCGCTATCTCGTGGAAGAAAAGGCGAAGGTCATCCTTTTCAGCCATCTCGGACGTGTCAAAACCGAAGCCGACAAACTGTCAGCCTCAATGCGTCCGGTGGCCAAAGCACTTTCGAATTTGTTGGGACAAGAAGTGTTGTTCATCCCCGTCACACGTGGACCGGAACTCGAACAAGCCATCGCGAGCATGCGCCCAGGCGATCTCGTGATGTTTGAAAATACACGATTTGAAGATATCATCGGCAAGAAAGAATCCGGAAACGATCCCGAGCTTGGAAAGTACTGGGCAAGTTTGGGTGATGTGTTCGTCAACGATGCCTTTGGCACCGCCCATCGCGCCCACGCATCCAACGTCGGCATCGCCATGCATCTCGAGTCTGCCGCAGGCTATTTGATGGAAAAGGAGTTAAGATACATCGGGGATGCCGTGGACAACCCCGTCCGTCCCTTTGTGGCGATTCTAGGCGGCGCGAAAGTATCCGACAAGATCGGTGTCATCGAGAATTTGCTGGAAAAGGCGGACAAGGTACTGATCGGCGGAGGAATGGCATATACCTTCATGAAAGCGCTCGGTTACAATATTGGAACCTCTATTTGTGAAAACGACAAACTCATATTGGCCAAGCAACTCCTCGATCAAGCCCAAGGGAAGATCGTCCTCCCCGTGGACGTCGTCGTCACCAACGAGTTCCGTGAGGATGCGCCCTTCCATGAAGCTGCATATAAAGATATCAAAGATCACGAAATGGGCATGGATATCGGACACAAGACGATTCAATTGTTTAAGATAGAACTGGAAAAAGCCAAAACAATCGTGTGGAACGGACCGCTCGGCGTGTTTGAATTTGCCAATTTTGCTCAGGGCACCCGTTCCATCTGCGAAATACTCGCCGGACTAGAAGATTGCAAGACGATCATTGGCGGTGGAGATTCCGCAGCCGCAGCGATCCAAATGGGATTTGCGGATCGCTTTACACATATCTCCACGGGTGGCGGAGCGTCGCTTGAATATCTTGAAGGCAAAGTCCTTCCGGGGGTAGTCGCATTGAGTGATCAAACTCCTTGCGTCGGCTGTCAGTCTCATTGATTCATGGAATTCATTGGTCGGAAGGTTCGCGAACTCAGACTTGAAAACGGATTGACTCAAGAAGAACTGGCGGATCGATCCGAGCTGACCAAAGGGTTCATCTCTCAAGTCGAGCGTGGACTCAGCACACCCTCGATTACGACGCTTCAGGATATCTTGGAGGCCCTCGGCAGCAATCTCGCAGATTTCTTCGCGGGGGACGACGAGGATGTCATCGTCTTTTCTGAGGATCAATTTTTCGAAAAGATTGATGAAGAGCATAAACTGCGTATCCAATGGATCGTGCCCAATGCCCAGAAGTATGAGATGGAGCCGGTGTTGATGGAACTCAAACCGGGCGGGATGGCCTATGATGATGACGCTCATGCCGGTGAGGAATTCGGCTATGTCCTCGAAGGTGAAGTCACGCTCAAAGTAGGCAAACGCAAATTTCGCGTCAAAAAGGGCGAAACGTTCTATTATACATCCAATAAGATTCATACCTTAGAAAATCTTTCAAGTCGCAAGGCGATCGTTCTTTGGGTCAGTACCCCACCGATGTTCTAGATCGGCTTCAAGCGGAGGGGCAGATGCAACAGAGAGTTTCTTTTTCTGTAGCGACCCCATGGGACAGGTCAAAAGCGGCAAAGATCGAACAAGTTGCCACCATGTTTGATGTCGATATCAAACTCATAGATCAAAACATCACGATGGATATCCAAGCAATCCTTGGTATCATGCGTCTTAATGCCTCCGAAAGGCGCGATGTCGTGATGATGGTTTCGGGGGTTCTCACTGAGGAAGCGATGACTCAGATTCGAAAAATACTGGAGTGATACCTATGAGAAAGCCCATGATTGCCGGAAACTGGAAAATGTATAAAACACGTGATGAAGCATTGTATTACATCTTGAAAGTATCTCCCGAAGTCCCCGATATCGACATCGTGGATACCGTGATTTGCGCGCAAGCGCCTTTGCTCCACTGCCTGATCAAACGTCAGGGAGAGCATCTGCGTATCGGCGCACAAAACATCCATCCTGAAGACGAGGGTGCTTTTACGGGAGAAGTGTCCGGTAAGTTGTTGAAAAGTTATCAAGTGGAATATGTCATCATCGGCCATAGTGAACGCAGGAACATCTTTCAGGAAACTGATGATTTCGTCAACCAAAAGATCCATGCGGCATTTCGTCATCAATTGAAGCCCATCGTCTGCATCGGCGAGATGTTATCCATCCGTCAGTCAGGACAGACCAACGCCCACATCAACGCGCAGATTGAAGCAGCGTTTCGAGATGTGAAAGGGGAAGATATGGCAGATGTCACGATTGCCTATGAACCCATCTGGGCCATCGGAACCGGACAAACCGCGACACCGGAAATGGCCAATGAGACGTGTGGCGTGGTCAGAGA
>JBAZGL010000107.1:0-4512 GCA_041652855.1 Candidatus Izemoplasmatales bacterium | reverse complement strand
ACGGAAATAGTTCGGAATAATCAGGTCTCCGACATCCGGGCTCTCATCCTCGGCTTTTGTGGTGGCACTGTCAAGCAACGTTTTTGACACCGTCGCCTGAATAATTTCGGAAGCAAACACCACATTGAAATCATCAAGAGCGAATAACACGGTCGGGGTAAAATCAAACACGGCGAAATTATCAATGTCGAGTGCGTCCAGCGCTTTGATGAAGCGGACTAGTTCATCATAATGAATATAGGTGACATCCGCCAATGGAATTCTGAGGGTTTCGAGACTGACGAAGAATTGCTCGGGAATGACGAGTGATGTGCCGGTATCCTCAAGCAAACGCTTCGAGAACATCGCCTGAATGGCAGCGGACGCCATAATTGTATCGGGATCGGAAAAGACTTGATGCAAGTCAAATTCCACAGTGAAACTGTCAAGGTCGTCATAACCCATCATCAACAAGCTGTCAATCATGGCTTTGATTTCTGCCTTGGCGATGAAATCGTGATCGGAGCCGCTATCCGTACTCAGGATAATGACGCGGGTTGTGTTATCTTGTCGTTTTTCGGGCACGATGAGAATGGTGTCATCGATTCCGAAAATCTTGTCCGACACCGTCGCATGCATCAGCGCGGATGCGAGCAATGTATCTTGCTTCTGGCCGCTGTTCAATTTTGCCAAATTGAACGAACCCGTCATCGAATCGATCGTTGCACCGAGTTCCAGTACATCCATGGCATTGAACAAAGCTTTGATTTCGGCGTCTTGGACAAACATCGTTCCCGAGACAGTCACCGTCACAGCTGCGCCAAGAACCGTTTTTGAAGGTACCAGCAAAATCGCATCGTCAAGGTCCATCAATTGCTTAGAAATCGTTGCATGCATCGATGCGGATGCAAGCAAGGAGTTTTGATTCTCTTCATAGGACAGCGGTGTGAGCGATGGATAGAATTTGGCAAGATCGACCGAACCAGAAAATTCCGACATGGTCGTGATTTCAAGCAACGTCAACACGTTGATTAAGGCTTTGATCTCCGATCTGTCGACGTATACGGTAGTATTGGGCGCTACACCCTTGTTCAAGCGGACATCCCTATCATTATCTGCAGATTTTTGTGGGATGACGAGCACATCATCGCCGAAGGAAAGCAATTTGTTGGAAATCGTCGCATGAAGAATCGCGGATTCCAAGACATAATCTTGGTCAGCTTCTGATTGAATAAGCGTCAAATCGAAGTCTTCGGTGAAGTCTTCAGGCGCAGTAAAGCCCAAATGTTGGATTCGCTCGAAGAAACGAATGAGTTCGGTGTCGGAAATATACGTTGTTTCCGCTTGAACGGATATGATCGGTTCATCATCGGCACTCACGTAAGGCACTTGTAGCATCGAAGCCGCAATGGATAACACCTGATCTGATATGGTTTTATGCAATATCGCTGAAGCGACGAGCGTCGGCATATGACTGATCAAAAGCGACGTGTTTTGAAGGTCGATGCTGGAAAAATCAGAGATACCAATCGAAAGCATCGCCTGGAATAATGCTTGGATCTCAGCTTTGATGAGATAGTCTACGGAAAGCGAATCATCCACTAAAGGTTCGCCATCGGAATCCAGAGAAGGAATCGAAAGAACCGCACCCGCCCCACTGCCAAAATCAAAGATGATTTGTGATACGCTCGAATGGATGATCAAGGAACCTAGAAAGGTCTGAAGCATGATTTGATCTATCAATGTATCATCTTCACTATCGACAAATCTATCGATGACTGATGCATCAAAAGCCATCGAAGCAAAATCTGGGAGTTCGAGAACCGCCAACCCGAGGAGTAAAGCTTTGAGTTCTGTTTCATTGACGATATCTAGTGGCAGTTGATCCACATTGATGCTTTGAATCACTTCGCTTGGCATGATTAACTGCTCGATATCGAGATCAACGACGAGTTTGCCGATTGTTGCAGAAATGATATCAGAGCCAAGCAAGATATCGACATCGGCTTCACTTAACGAAAGCACTTTCCCCATATCAAACTCTTCTCCTTCCGCATCGGCAAAGATGAGCGATACGGCTTTGGCGAGGGCCTTCATTTCGGCTATCTCAATATATCCCTGGCTATCGAACACGTCATCGGGAATGACTACAGGAGTATCCCCAAAATCCATGGAAGTGATCATGCTCGATATCGTAGCGACGATGATGTACGAGGAAAACAAATCATCGATTTGATCGTTCGTCAAAGATGCAAGAGTTTGAATCGTGATATTTTCGAAATCAAGATCGGAGGCGATTTCAAGGATTACTTGAACGGCAAGCAAAATGTTTCTAAGTTCACCATTCAAATCCTGATCGAGCCAGGTCACGCCATCGGGAATGACCAGCATATCGAGTCCCTCGATTCCTGCGGCCCCACTCAAAATATTGATCAACGTAGAACTGATGAGTCCGGATGCCAAAATGAGATCGACATCGATCGATGCGGCGGCTTGAAGCAGAATGGTGGGGTCATCGCCGGTCAAATCAGCGAATGTGAGATCCATGTCGAAGACCGCACCCAAAACCGCACCGATGGCGACGAGTTCATTTGCCCATTCCAACCCCGCGGGAATCTTGATGATGCGACCGATTTCCGATTCCGAATCTTCCAGGAACGGAACGAGTAATCCCTCTACCAATAAGATGACGATTTCCGATTCCGACATATTCGTGAAGACGTCACGGACAAAATCACCATCCACGACGATATCCTGCACATCGCCACCCGAAATCACACCCGAGCTGTTGAGAATATCGAACAGGTCCCCGGCGATCACACCGATTTTCGGCAGTTCTTCTTGAAAATCAATACTATACAAAGCTTCTCGGGAAATAGGTAATTCCTGTTCCATCATCTGCATTGCCACTTCAATCGCCAAGGGCAAGATCTGAATGATGAGGTTGCTCCGACCCAGACCTTGGAATGCCATGCGAATCTCGTCGCCGGTGATATCCGTAATTTCATTGGTCGTGGCAAATTCTGAAGATATAAACACCTGAATGACATCGGACAGCACCACCAGTTCATAGCGAATGGCAACTTTCGACTCATTGTAATCAAAGGATAATACCCGGTCGAACAGGTTAATATGAAACGCCACACTCTCATCTGGATTGACGAGTGATGTCGTCTGAATCATATTGGCTAATTTCACAAAGGGATTATTATCGAAGGCATCCACCATTGCGGATAATGCTTCAACCATCTCAGCGGTGTCCAGATCGCTTGATGGTTCATCCAAGGGAATGACACTATATGAGAGACGCATCACATCCTGACGATGTTCAAACACAACTTGGCTGGTGTCATCGTCCTGATCCGAAGGAATCAGTTGAACCAGGCTGCCTGCGACATTCATGATACCGCCAAATACGATCAACATGACAAAAATGGCTACCACGCCATTCACAGCTCCAAACAAAGCGCCAAAGAGCGGATTTTTCGATTCGCCTTTCTCACGCTTGCGGATAATGATTAACCCCAAAATCCAGCAAATCAGTTTGTATATGAGCAGAATGACTGTGAAATAGATGATGGTATAGACGATTTTCAAAACAAACTGTCCCAGACCTGTGGCGAGTGCCAGCATCTCCTGAGAGATGTTTTGCGCATCGAAACTTTCACCCAACGCGAGCTGTAGGAACGTGCCAAGACTACTCTCGAACGAAGTGAACCCGGCAAGCGAACTGTCGATTGTGCTGAGCGTGCTGGCGAGCCAGGGCATTTGCATTGACCAGAGCATTTTTGAAACAGGCTCTACAGTCAAGAAAAATGCCACATAGAAAATCACCATCGTAATCAACGTGAAAAGTGTCTTCTTCATTCCTCTCAGAAGACCCATGAGCACGGCGATGCCGATGATGACATAGAATATCATTTGAAAATAGACGAGATAACTCAAATCCATATTCTGACCTCCTAAAGATATTGTACTAATTTCATTATACCGTATTTTACCGCTACTGCAATGAATCTTGTTCGAAAATGTTATAAATTATCAAAACAAAAAGCCAGCCCATTTCGAGCTGACTTTTCAAGTGAAGTGCTTAATGCTTATCCGTAGTAATAAGCGATGACATCGAGGATGGCTGCTTTGGTCAAGAAAGTGGACGGATCGGAATTCATGTAGTCGTCATTGTCAAGCACATATGCCGGACCAAAGGGCGGAATCGTTTGCGGGAAGGCACAGGCTGCTTCAACGTCCGGAGTGATCTTATTTCTCACGATCATCGATGAAAGGATCGTATCGCGATCTTCCGGATCCATCCCCGCCACGCCTGCAAGTGAGAAGTCGACATCCGTGAATGAACCTACAGGCATCGCGTCAGCTGCGCGGATAAAGAGGATAATTTCTGTTTCTGTCGTCATATCGGCGATGCCGTAGGTCAATACTTGATATTGTGCGAGCTCTGGAATCGATGCACCGATATTCGGATTGCTCTTGATCATGAAATCGATCGTCGTATGGAGCGAACCGCTCTCGAGGAAC
>JBAZGL010000106.1:0-4578 GCA_041652855.1 Candidatus Izemoplasmatales bacterium | reverse complement strand
CGGATCTATGAAGCTATCGTGCTCGCAGGCGGACTCACGACGAACGCGGATGTGTCGCAGATCAATTTGGCTCGAAAGGTTGCCGATGAGATGGTGATTTTCGTGCCAAAGCGAGCTGATCCGCCTACGTCCACTGATACGACTTCTGCGCCCCCTGAACCGAAGGAATGGATTCAAATCGACGTCAAGGGGGCTGTGGTTCATCCGGGCGTCTATACGCTTGAGGCCGGAGAGCGCGTCATCGGCGCGATCCATGAGGCCGGCGGCGTGACGAAAGATGCGGATTTGGACGGGCTGAATCTCGCACGGGTTCTGACCGACGGAGAAGAAGTGGTGGTGCCGAGAAAACCGGAAAGCATCACGACTCCGACGGTGACGCCACGCCGCATCTATGTGGAGATCCGGGGGATGGTCGCGCATCCCGGAATCTATCACATGCCCGAAGATGCGTCCGTCAAAGATTTGATCAATGATGCGGGCGGTTTGTTGGTCGATGCCGATTTATCGCAAATCAACTTCAATATGCCCCTTGTTTCAGGCATGCGCATCATCATCCCCACCTATACCGAACCAGAGGCGGGAACGACACCAATCGAATCTGATCCACCGATCGATGAGGGAAAGATCAACATCAATACCGCGACGTTGGACGAGTTGCAAACGCTCAAGGGAATCGGGATGGTCCTCGGTCAGCGTATCATCGACTATCGCGCGGAGTACGGGAATTTTTCGTCGATTGAGGACATCATGCACGTGTCCGGAATCAAGGAATCGATCTATGACCAAATTCGGGAATTCATTACGGTCGGCAACGGGTAAATTCATCCATCCCATCGCGGTGTGTGGCTTGTTCCTCATCTCTCTGGACCAGATGATTGTTGTGCCAATATGGTTTGTTTACCTCCTATATCTAGGCAAGCGCGAGCGATGGCTGTTCAAGCTCGCGCTTGTCTTTATGGGAATCGTGGCCATTCGCTTGGCAGTGGGAATCCTTACTGTAGAGAATCACGATTCAGACACCCTTGAAGTGACGGTGGTGTCATGCGAGGACACCCGTGTGATCGCACAGGCGCATCAAAGGCGCTATCAACTGTTTTTTTCGGAGTCGCAATCATTCATACCCGGTGATCGAATCCGTGTCACAGGGCATTTCTTCACCTTGACACAGCGATACATCCCCCACGTTTTCGATTATGCGCGGTATCAGGAAACATTGGGCATTTCTGGGCATTTTTCTGTGGATTCTGCTCATTTCATCGGGCATCGATTTCATGTGGGTATCATCTCGGTCGTGGCGAAGCGATGGGTCAAAGAACGGATTAACCCGGAGATTGTCCCATATGTGTTTCTCTTTGTTTTTGGAGATGATGCTGATGTATCCAAAGATGTGGTAAGGCAGTCGCGTCTTTTGGGTGTCAGCCACCTCTTCGCGATATCTGGCCTTCATCTTGGATTGATTGTGGGCATGCTGGAATGGGTGTTGCGCCGCTTTTTTTTGACGCGCCGTCAACACCGCGGCATCATCATACTCTTTCTGGTTCTATACAATTTTCTTTTGGGTTTCAAGATTTCCGTTTTCCGGGCTTCCATGCTGCTTTCGTGCATGTTCATCATACCCAAAAAATATCATGTGACCCGGATTGACGTTCTAAGTTTCATCTTTTTGGTCATGATCATTGTGCGCCCCGCCATGATCTTCAACATGGGATTCCAATTGAGTTTTCTTTTGACCTTGGTCTTGATCTTGGGTTCGGGGTTTCTGAAGGGCTATGAACAAGTGGAAAAACTCATCCGTCTCAGCCTGATCGCGAATGCCTTTGCCTTGCCGATCGTCGTCGAGGCGAACCAGGGGATATCGGGCTTGTTCTTGGTCGCGAACGTCCTTTTAGGTCTTTTTATCGCCTATGTATTTTTGCCTCTGTCGTTTTTGGTCATCGTGTTTCCGTGTACCGGGGTATATCTTCAAGTCATGCAGTTGTTTGAGACTGCGATTTCACTGATGTCAAGGGTGGGCGGATTCGTCTCTTTCAGCTTCAGATCTCCGATTTTTGCCCTGCTTTATTGGCTGGGTCTTTGGGGGTGCATCATATCGCAGAAGATTCATTTGCGTTTGGTGTGTGCTCTGATGCTGATCTTGGCTCTGGCATGTCCCCTGATGCCTATGGCCGGAAGGGAGCGTGTCGTCGTTCTCGATGTCGGCGCGGGAGATGCGATATTCATTGAAAGCGCGGGGTGCCGGATGCTCATCGATACCGGAATGCCGGATGATTATGATGCGGTGATCACATTTTTGAACCAAGAGAATATTCGCAGATTGGACCTTGTGGTGATCACCCATTGGCACAATGACCATTATGGCGAACTCGATGACATCTTGAACCATTTTGTCGTTGATGAGGTCATCGCCAACCGAACAAGCGATCTCATTGATCATCCGATCACGGTGGCGCCCAAGGGATCGACCATCACATGTGGCACGCTTGCCTTTGAAGTCTTGTGGTCGCACGCGGATCATCACAACGAAAACAATAACGCTTTGGTGCTATATGGCGATATCGGTGGCGACAAGTGGCTGTTTCTTTCGGATATCGAACGAGAAGTCGAAACCATTCTCGAGAAAAGCGGGAATATCCGCGCCGATGTGGTCAAAGTAGCACACCATGGGAGCGACACGTCTTCCATTCCCAACTTTATTGCCCATGTCGAGGCGCATTGTGCGATTATTTCCGCCGCGGGAGATACTCGTCACCGGCCGAGTAACGGGGTGATCGAACGCTGGAGACGCACGGCTGAACTCTATACGACCTATGAACATGGTAGTGTGTCGGTGGAATACCGGTGGGGAAGAAAAACCGTTCACGGCTACAAACCAGAGTTGTTTCAGACATTCAAACGGCTGCTTCACACCGCCTTCGGTTCGGAGAATAATGGATAAATCTGCTTTGAACTCAATATAATGTGATACAATACTATCAGGTGATGATGATGGAAAAAGGCCTCTATCTCCTTGAGGGGACGGATCAGTTTCAAATCAAGAAACAGACCGAAGCGCTTCTCGTCGAACACAAGATTTCGCGAGAGGACGTGGAATTCTACGATATGGAAGAAGTGTCATTGTCAGATGCCGTCGCCAGCGCGATGACCATTCCTTTCTTTTCGGATCGCAAAGGAGTCATATTATCCAACGCCATCTTCATGGCGCAAAATCGTTCCGGCAAAGAAATCCCTCAAGCGCTGGAGACTTTGGAGGCGTACATCAAAAACCCCTCTCCCACAACACTTCTCATCATCCAAGCACCATACGAGAAATTGGATCGAAGCCGTTTGGTTGTCAAAGCCGCTTTGGCGAAAGCGGAAGTGATCCATTGCGAGAAGGAAAAGGGCGATGATCTATTCAAGGAAATCCGTGATCGCTTGCAAGAAAACCAACTCCGAATCGACGCTAATGCCTTGCAATTGTTTGTGAGTCGGATTGGCAGTGACCACTTGATCATCGATTCGGAATTGACGAAACTCATGACCTATGCTTTTGGCAAAGACACGATTACGATCGATATGGTGCGGCAGATCGTCTATAAAAATGCCGAGGAACCGATCTATCAGCTCGTGAATGCCGTAATCGACGAAGATAAGATGATGCTCATTCATGTCTACCGCGATCTGCTCAGCTCCAATGTGGATCCATTATGGATGTTGGGCGCGATTATCGCCAAATTTCAAGAGATTCTCCATGCCAAGGAACTCCTCAGACTTAACCGTAAACATGAAGACATCATGGCCTATTTTCAAGCCAGTAAAGGCAGGGCGTATTACATCATGAAAAATGCGAAAGAAGTATCGAATGAACGGCTTTTCGATATTCTGTCTCGCTTGGAAACGCTGGATGCCCAGATCAAAAGCGGTCAGATGGACAAGGGAGTCGGTTTGGAGTTGTTCTTGATGCGATTGTATGAACGTTGAAAGGTGACGGACTCGACCGCACCTTTTTTTGGACTTAAGGTGAAATCAAACGAAAAAAAAAGCCTCTCGGCTTCTCTTCTTAGATGGTATTGACGAGTCGTGTCAAACGTGATTTTTGACGGGACGCATAGTTGTTATGATGGATGCCTTTGGAAACAGACTTGTCAAGTTTTTTGAACGCAAAGTTCAGAGCGGTTTGTGCCGTTTCTTTATCGCTTTTTGCGACAGCGGCTTCCACATTCTTGATAGCAGTCTTCAAAGAGGATTTGAACGAGGCGTTGGCCGCGCGTTTTTTCTCATTGGTCAGATTGCGCTTCATTTGCGATTTGATATTTGCCATTAGTACTCACCTCCATTACATCAGCGGTATTATTTTAACAAATTCAAAGCCAAAAAGCAACTAGCATATTCAACTATTTTTTTAGCGCCCTTTGGGGACGGGTTCATGGAAAAACGAAGATTGAGCCCCTTTTCTCTTCGGGGGTCGAGATGCGCTCGAATCATGGGAGATGACGGGCATAATCACGGGCTTGGTAAGTTCTTCTGTCTTCAAGAGGCAAGAATACAGGGATTCTTTCTGATTTTCGGTTCAAAAGCAGTACGAAAAGCAAGTAAATG
>JBAZGL010000105.1:0-4597 GCA_041652855.1 Candidatus Izemoplasmatales bacterium | reverse complement strand
CTGTGCGACCTTATTGATTTCAAAAATCGGATTCGTGAATTTGTAACTGATCAGATACATCACAAGCCCGGATATAATCATGAAGATGAATCCGACCAAAATGGTAAATGTATTGAAAACCCCGATGGCATCACGCATCGACTGGAATGTAACCGTAAGCACATAATAAAGGAATAATCCGTCAGATTCTTCGGTTGCCACACAAAAGCTTAACATCTGTGTATCGCTTCCGGGTATCACTTCTTGGGGTCCCGCGCCCATAAAATAGGCGATGAAACTTTCGTCTTCCATCGGGACGGGATTGACCAAAGCACTCGTATCTCCGCCCATCTGTTCATTGAACTCAAGCATGATGCGGCTGATGGCCCCATCATGCATCGAAAACTCGCTTCCGTACAAACGAATAAACGGTCGTGGCAAATCACCGATGGTTTCATTGAACGGATTATCCGGGACGATGCGCTCTTTGAAGATATGGATATTGATGTTATATTCTTGCTCGATCTCAAACATCTGTTCGGATGTATTGACATGCGTCAGATTCACCTTTTGAACATCGTCAAAAGCCGCCAACAAAGTTTGCTGGCGATAACGGATATAATAGCGTTCTAGATATGTGTTGTTGAGAACGATGAGTCCGACGATGAAGGCCAATATGATGGCATAGGTGATAAGGAAAAGCCTACTTTTGATCGATGCTCTCATTTTCGATGTCTAGACGATAGCCAATACTCCTGACTGTGGAAATATAGTAAGCATAGTCTCCCAACTTGGCTCGAAGTTGTTTGATATGAGTATCAACCGTTCTCAAATCGCCAAAATAATCATAGTTCCAAACAGAGTTCAAAATCTTGTCGCGCGATAATGCAATCCCTTTGTTATCGATGAAGTACTTGAGCAACTCGAATTCCTTCGGGGTGAGTTCCACCTTCGCGTTGTTGATGGTGACTTCTCTGGCAAGCAAAGACATCCGGATGGCTCCGAATACGACCTCGCTCGCTTCGACCTTGTCACGCTTGAGCAATTTGTTGATTCGCGCCATCAGCACACTCGGAGAAAATGGTTTGGTGACATAATCGTCCGCGCCGAGTTTGAATCCCTTGAGTTGATCATTCTCATCGCTTCTTGCTGTGAGCATAATCACGGGAACAGTCGAAAACTCGCGGATTCTTTCAAGCACAAACCAGCCATCATACTTCGGCATCATGACATCAAGAATGACGAGATCAATCTTGACTTTCGAGGAAAACATGAGATCAATCGTCTCTTCTCCATCCTCTGCCTCCAGAACTTTATAGCCTTCTCTTTGCAAAAAATCACCAAGTAATTTGCGGATACGAAATTCATCATCCGCAACTAAAACATAAGTATTCTTCATATAATCATCACACTTTCTTAGAAAATAAAAGACTTTTGCAAGCCTTGATCATATTGAAACAGCGAACGCTGGTCTCATGCAGGGCGGTGTGGGCGAACCCACACCAGGTGGAAAACTCAAGTGTCTGCTATATCATCATAGGGGGAGAAGTGAATATGCATTTCTTGAATCTTCAATCTGATTATACGCACTCTCTATGATGAAATTGTGATAAACATAAAAAGAAAAACGCCCTTCAGGGCGAATTGGGTTAAAGAACGCTTTGATTGTTAAAGATTTTTTCAGCCATATCACGCCCGAATTTTTTCAAGACGAGCGCATAGGCTTGTTTCATGTGGTTGAGCCGCGATGCATGCACATCGGAGGCAACAAAATCCACATCGTTCAGCTTGATCATCTTCATCGCCTTGGCCTGTTGGGTTTTTCCACTTAAACCGACAATCGATGAAGCATTCACTTGGATCATTGCGCCCATTCGACGCAGAATCTTTATATCATCCAAGCGATTGAGATACGAATAGCGTTCCACATGAGCAATCACGGGAACATATCCCAGCGATGAAATATTATGCACTGCTTCGGGCATATCCTCGAGCATCTCGGATAAGGAGAACTCGATCAGTACCTTATTTGAATTCCCCAATGGAAGAATATGCTTCTTCCTTAAACTCTCAAGCACATCAATGGAATAGTAAATCTCATTTCCGAGATAGAGATTGATATCCCAACCTCGTTGCTTGATCGTTTCTTTGAAAGACTGAAAGACTTTCTGGTTTTCTTCGGCAACAGAAAGAAAATTACGGGTTTTCATGAAGTGTGGTGTCAAAAATTGATTTTTGACGCCACAGTCCATGGCCTCGCGAATCAGTTCAATCGACACTTCAAGGCTCGAAGATCCATCATCAACGAAAGGCAAAATGTGCGCGTGGATATCAACCATTGTTGTACCTAAATGTTATCCTTATTTTCAGAAGTGTACTTCCCATAATACCCATAATACACCTTGTTTTTGCGTACATCAATATTAGCCAGTACCGCACCTAAAACCCGTGAGTTGTTCTTTTGCAGTTGGACCAGGCCTGATTTGGCATCTTCTTTTTTCGTTTTGTTGTAGGCCACGACATAGATGATCCCATCGACATAGGAGCTGATGATCATCGCATCTGTCACGGACAATATCGGGGGTGAGTCAATGATGATGTAATCATACTCATTTCGGAGTGCCTGAACCATGTCGATTGTTTTGTGCGACTCAAGGACGATGTGCGGAAATGACATATGTTTTCCTGTCAACATCAAATCGATTCCCGATTTGTCATGGATAATCAACTCGTGATAATCCACATCATTGGTAATATAATCATAAAACCCCTTGTCGTTGGGCTGATGGAACGCGCGATGGATTTTCGGTCTACGCATATCAAAATCGAGAATGATGACTTTCTTTCCTTTTTCCGCATAAACCGCCGCAAGGTTGATGGAGGTTGTCGTTTTTCCGTCTTCAGGCGTCGCGGATGTACATTGGATCACTTGCGTCTTTTGATCGATCGACATCATTTGGATGTTCAATTCCAGCTTCCGATATGCTTCTGCTTCCGCTGAGTTCGGTGTTTCGATGACAACGTTGCGATATTCAAAAAATTCCATCTAATCCACCAACTTTCTTTCTTTGATCGTTCCGGGAACCGTCGCGATCACGCGAAGGTTCAAATGTCTCTCCACATCGTCTTTTGTTTGGTACTTATTGTTGAACATCTCTTTGACAAAAATGATTCCCAAAGACAGGATAGCACCAAGAATAAAACTGATCATGACATTCAAAACTTTATTCGGTGAACTCGGAACGGAAGGAACTTTCGCATCGGGCGGTACTTTTTTCAACTTGTTTTGCAAGAATAGAAATCCATTTTCGGGATCGTTGGCGATGGTGATGCTGTTCTCCACTATTTTATCCGCAACCGCACTCGCCACTTCGGGTGTCGGGTGCTCGACCCGGATGTAAAAAATATAGACACCGGTTTTACTTGAAATCGTCACCATTTTTTTAAGTGTGGCAGCGCTGATATTCCCAAGCGACGGGACATCTTCAATCACACTTTCAAGAACAAGATCAGAAACCACAAACTCCTGATATGTCAACATCAGCGCGTTAGCGATCGCAATCGCTGTTTGTTCTGAATATTGCGTGTTCGACCAATCAACCTGGACAATCACTTGTGATGTGGCGGTATATTTGGGCGTTACAATCACAAATGTGTAGATGATGCCTATGACCGTAACCCAGAGGGTAACGAGCATAATCAAAATAATGTTGTTCCACATGATTTTCAAGAGTTGTTGAAGCGTGATGCCTTCTTCGACAAAACCTTCTTGACGCGCCATTTCATCCATACTACTATGTCCTCCCGATACCTCGAATGATTGTTACGTGACTGATTGTGAATCCATTGTACATCATTTATGTGAAAACATCAACGATAATGCGGGCGATGCTAATATCTCATGACTCCCACGAACAAGGCAATCATTCCGACAAAAGCCGTATAAAAGGCGAAATATACGAGTTTTCCGCGTCGGAACAATCGAAATACATGTTTCAGTGCAAAACGTGTGGTGATCAAACTCGCGATAAAAGCGACAATATAAAAAACAATTTTATAAGCAATCATCCCTGGTTCAATAGATGCGATATCGCTGGGATCGTTAATCCACTTGATCACATACTGCAGTGATGACCCGAGCGAAAGCGGTAAATACAACATGAATGAGAATTTGAGCGCTGTATCCATCGAGCGCTTGCGTGCCAATCCCGTAGACGTCGTCAATCCGCTACGCGAAAATCCCGGCAATATTCCCACTGCCTGGATCAAACCAATCACGACGGCATCTTGATAGCGAATCTCTTGATTCACGTGACGATTCGGCGCAAAGCGCACTGCAAACAGGAATGTGGCCGTAAGTAACAGTCCTACCCCGACAACGATCAAACGGATGTCTTGATAGAAGTCATCGATCCGAGAGGCCAGCAATAACCCTGCGATTCCCGCGGGAATGGATGCAATCGCGATTTTCAAGGCATATTCAAAACCGTGTCGTGTCTTTTCGCGTGTCTTCGGGCGGAAGATATAATGGATGAAATCTTTGATGATACCAAAGATCAACTCACGGAAATGAAACAAAACCGCGATGAATGATCCCAGGTTAATCAGCGTCAAAAAA
>JBAZGL010000104.1:3404-4614 GCA_041652855.1 Candidatus Izemoplasmatales bacterium | reverse complement strand
CCCATCGGTATGGCAGGCATCACCCGGGCAGGATTTGAAGTCATGAGCATCCGTGAATAATCGATGTATATTCCACCAAACCCGAAAAATTGTACGAGGCTTCCACTAAGCGTCATGACTGAAGACAAGCGTTTGAACTTTTCATTGCCAATCGAAAAGCATGCGCCCACCGTCAACACTAATACACCTAGGCAAATGATGATAGCCGATAGGTTCAATATAACAAAATCGCTTTTAAAAACCCAGCCGTTGTTCATGGCTCGTATCGCTTCACTGGTCAATTTATTATATGAAACCGCTGAAGTAAAAAGCGACATTGTTTTATTGATTAGTATGGTGATCCTCACGGGATTCAGTGTGGGCAAAAACATCATGACCGCAAAAAAGAATGCGCTGATCCTCATCATGTTCTCTAGAATGATCGTGATGATATTTTTGATTCTAGGTTCTTTCATTTTCATCCCTCGTCTAATCATGTCACATCAGTGTCATCACAAACTATGAAGTGAGATATGAGAAAGAGATTCCGTCTCTTTCTCATATCTGCACCCTCATAAAATACCGAAATCTACTTCTTACCCTAATATCAGAAACGTTGAATCATTGATCTGTTGTTTATGGCGTCACAGTCGGCCAATCAAGATTGGCATCCGTATTCAATCCGGTTCCTACCAATTTGAACCATACAACGATTTCTGTTTCGGGAGTCAACACGTCTGGACTCACGACAGGATTATCCGCGGTTCCGGTTCCCCAAGTGTTATAAAACTCAAGGCGTAAGCGATCGTTTCCTTCGAGGTCGCCTTTCAGGATGTTGGCGTTGTTTACGGTGACTTCTGTGCCGTCAACGAATACTCTGATTTCGACTTCAAGGTCTGTGTCGTTTTCGTCATTCAAGGTTCCCATGAAGCGCATCGCTTTCCCCAAGCCTTCGATATCAATCAAGAATACTTGTCCCGCAACGGCTTGTCCCGTCGCACCGATATCGTCTGCGGACAATGAGACTACATAGACGCCATCGCCTAGGACATCACAATCACCATCAGTTCCAGGTGCATATGATTCCCAAAAGCCGCCAGTATCACTGAACATCATGAATGCGTTGAAAGATTCAGGTAATTCATATCCTTCAAATTCATCGATGACTTCCAAGAAGAATTCGCCTTCTTCGATCGTAAAGGTCACAGAGATTGTTATGATATCTTCAATG
>JBAZGL010000104.1:0-3394 GCA_041652855.1 Candidatus Izemoplasmatales bacterium | reverse complement strand
CGATACGTCCAGTGGGGTTGCTGTCACGTCCTCAAGTGTCAATCCGGACGCGAAACGATTGCCGGTGATTTCCGATACCCAAGCATTATAGATGTTGACTCTTGTCTCAAAGCCATTATCCGAAGTTGTATAGGGATTTCCTAAACCGGCAGTCACATCCACACCATTGATGACCAAAGCGTCGATATGAATGATATTATAGGGGAAGTACTGTTCTCCACCCGTGACTTCCAAACCAAAGAAAGTGATGTCGGGCAAGACGCCGCCTTCCACTCCCGAGAAGTCAATCGAAGTCGTGTACTGACCATATCCTGTGATGACCGGTAGGTTGACAACAACACCATCCGTATTGCTTGTGCTCGTTGGGCCCCAATATTGCACTGCCCAGGAATTATCAGCCAGCGCAAAGTAAGCGGTGGTGCCTTGTCTTGGCAGTGGTGTGGGAGCGACTTCTCCGAGATAATAACCATCACCGAGCGTGAATGTGACTTCGATGGTCTCGATATGCGGAATCCCAGATGCATCGACAGGAGTCGCGCTGATACCTTCAATGATTCCATTTGCAGTACGGCCTTCTTCAATATTCGCCACCCATGTATTATAGAGATTCACACGGGTATCGTTTTCATTGTCTGAAGAAGTATATGTCCGTCCAATCGCCAAAGGAATTCCATTGATGACCACTGAATCGATGGATAACGCGCTCTTAGGATAGAAGATTTCTCCATTGCTGACTTCCACATCGAAAAAAGCGATTCCGTTGGCATAGCCATTGGCTGTATCGGTGAAATCCAACGAAACCGTGTATTGTCCATAGCCATCGACATCGATTGCCGTTGCAGCGTCATACCATGCTTGGGCATCGCTCCAATCGCCGTCCGCAAACTGCAAATATGCGCGCGGAGCTAATTCGACGCCGTGATGAAGCGTGAACGTCACGGAGATGCTGGTGATCGTGGTATATTCCGATACATCGACCGGTGTCGCACTTGCGCCGAGAAATCTTCCGTCAGCCGTGCGCCCTTCCACAATTCCACTCACCCAAGTATTGTAAAGATCCGTTCGAGTCGTCTCATCGTCATCGGATGAAGTGTAGGTCGCGCCAAGATTGCTTACAGCCGATCCGTTGATGGATACCTCATTGATTTCCATGAAACATCCGGAAATGACATCTTCTCCGTCCGTAATCTCGACATCCATGAAGGCGAAGCCATTCGCGGTGACCGCTGACAAATCCACGGCTACGGTATATGCTGTGCCGTATTCTGATACTGCAGCGGTTGTTCCGACGACTCCGGCAGTATTACCCTCGTTCCCCGGGCCCCAGTATTGTGCGCCCCAATCCGAAGATGCATAAGCCAAATAAGCCGTCAAGGAAGTAAATGATTCCTTCGTAGTCACAACGGTCGTCGGTGCCGCCGTGGTCGGAGCCACAGTGGTCGGTGCTACCGTGGTCGGTGCGGCTGTCGTCACACCCTCGGTTGTCACGCCATTACACGCTACAAAACCAAGAAAAACGACAAAGCCGAGAAAAGCCAAACTTACAAATCTCTTCATAATGCTTTTTTCTCCTTTTATTGAATTTTTATGAAAACGCTTGTATATTGTTATTCTACAAGAAATCCCGATTTATTGATACCTTGCAATGTAGACACAAAATACCCCGAAAAATATAGTTTTACACTTAAACTAAGTTCACAAATGGGGATTCTATTAAATTTTATGTGTCATCCATTTCTGACAAACGCGTAAAAAGAGGGCCCGTTTCCGGCCCCTTTGCTTGGTATGCTTTTGAAGTGTCTAATCCGTTTTTATGTGTGGTACCCATCGTACTCAAACCAATGAAAGCAGGTCGGATGCGTATTCATTCTTCCGTTACCGGAAGCGTAAATCGCCACATAGTTCCCAGTAAAGACTCCTCCTACCTCCGTAGTCAGATAGATGGTTTCGCCTTCGCCCAAGCGTTTTTCATCTTGGCCATCTATATATTTGAAAGCATACGAGCTCCGAGTCGCTTCAAGTATGAGAATCGCTTCATCACGATCGTATGGAATGATGTTTTCAATTTTCCACAACATGCCGATTTGACGCCTTACAAACAAGACATTGATTCCTTGAAGTCGCGAAAGGACAATTTCATAATGGTGCTGATGATTGAGATAGATCGAAAGGCCCGCTTCTTCATTGTCGCTTTCTCGACGGAAGGACAGAGCAGTCTTGACTTTGCACACGTGGTGCAATTGACGTTTTCCCAACCACGCCAAGGGTTTCGCATCGGATAATGCTGTCGCATCACCTCGCAACCATAGACCTTCTTCTTTAATCGACCAAAGGTGATCTAAGGGACGATAGATAAAGTTCCATGACCGATCGAGCTCCATCTGCTTGAAGTCATCATATATATGAATTCGCTCGGTTTGCGTAGGCAGCGTCTCACCTTCAATCAGCGGTAATCGATCGGTCTCGATGATTTCATCGAGTTGATTGTCTATGAATACAGGCCATCCATCGTCATCCCACTCCATAGGCGCTAACATCGTTTCCCTGCCGAGATTATGGCGGAAAGGATAAGATATGGGTCGAATGCCCAAACATGTAGCCCACCAATGATGGTTATGGTCACAAAATATATCCGCATGTCCAACGGCTTTGATTGACTTTCGCGTTCCGCGATTTGTCAAAATCGGATTCCGCGGACACGACTCATATGGCCCTTCAACGTTTCTGCTGCGCGCAATGGTAACCATATGCCCTAACTCAGTGCCACCCTCTGCAATCAGCAGGTAATAATATCCATGACGCTTATACAGATGCGGTCCTTCAGGATTGTTGCCACCGCTTCCTTCCCAGATGTTTTTGCACGTGCTCTTTCGAACACCTGTTTTGACATCTATTTCACATAGATAGATTTGAGAATCAGTACCTGTGTAGTAGATTTTGCCATCATCATCAAAGAATAAAGACGGGTCAATACCAGGGCAATCCAACCACAAAGGTTGAGACCATCCCCGACGAGGATTTCGGCTCCAAACAAGAAAGTTTCCATGGTCCTTTTCATCGGGCGCGACATTCGTGCACACTACGTAAAAAACGCCCTGATGATAGCGAATCGTTGGCGCATACAACCCAAAGGCGTTCGGATGCCCCTCCTTAAGATGGATCATATTATCGCGATTGATACAGTGTCCGATCAATTCCCAATGCAATAGATTCCGACTATGATAAATCGGGATCCCGGGAAAATACTCGAATGTGGATGTGACGAGATAATAGTCTTCCCCCACACGACATACACTCGGGTCGGGATGAAAGCCGGAAATGATCGGGTTATGATACTTCATCGCTCCGCTCACCTCATTCGCCATCGGTCAAACGCGCCAAATCCCTTGCGGCG
>JBAZGL010000103.1:0-4634 GCA_041652855.1 Candidatus Izemoplasmatales bacterium | reverse complement strand
GTGTTCACTGATATAGCGAAGCATATCCGCTTCACTCCAGCCATCCGCATCCACCGATCCACGCGAATGTTGTTCGATCAGTTTATCCGCGCGATGGCGCGATTTACACAGCTTGCAGTCGAGTAGCGGATCCTGAAAACCAGCCACATGGCCACTGGCGACCCATACATCGCGATTCAAGATGATTCCCGAATCGACGCCGATGTTCATCGGCTTCCTTTGCACGAAGTGTTCCCACCACAACTTCTTGATGTTGTTCTTGAGTTCAACGCCCAAAGGACCATAGTCCCATGAGTTGGCAAGGCCACCATAGATTTCAGAGCCCTGATAGATGAAACCGTATTGTTTACAGTAGTTGACGAGGGTATCTAAAGAAGTGGCCATATAAATCGTCCTTTCGTAAATATATCATGTTCAGTATCATTATATGAGTTTATCCGCGAATGTCAAGCCTCAGCCATCGCAAAAGGCGAAGGTGCGCGTTAATAACCTTGGAGGTCGCGGATGATCGCACGCGATTTCGTGATCAATCCCAAATGGTATTCGTAATAGCGGTCGATGACCTCGCGCAACTGCTTCCACTCTTTTTCGGTATTCGTCAACGCGCTCGGGCGAAGAAAATCATAGAGATAGATCGCTTCCCATTTTCTTGCGAGTTCCATCGGGATACTCGGAGACTCTGAGATGTGTTCTTGGCACAAAGCGCCGCCATCCTGCAATGCAAAGGATATGATATCCGGACTGTTACAGACGATGCATCGACGAAACTGCGGCTGCAGTCCGAGCAAATACAACAATTTGCTCTCGACCATCATGATGAAGGGGATATAGTTCGTTGCGGTTTTGAGCGCTTCCATCACCTTCTCCATCAATCCATAGAGTTTTAGGTGGTCCATGTCTTGCGTGGCCACGTGATCGATGATTTCAAAGAGGTGAAGGACATACGTATACTTGAGGAGGTCTTGGGATATCATCCGGCCATCATCGAGCACTTCGAGGTCTTTCAGGCGTTTGAGACCGCGATCCGTAGAATCGATTCTAACTTTCATCCCCACCTCGACTTGGCCCAAATACGGACTGTTGAGGCGGTTCGCGCCTTGGACCAAGACGCTCACGATGCCTTCTACAGTATAAAGATAGATGATTTTGCTCGACTCCTTGTAGTGCATACGGCGGATGACCCACCCGGAAAACGCAGCCACCGTCCTATTCCTTATCGGGAAGGTAGCCGTATGATTTCAAGTAGTGGTCGCGGTTGCGCCAATCTGCCTCGACTTTGCAGAAGAGGTTGAGAAAGACCTTTTTCTGCAACAGGTTTTCGATATCGCTGCGGGCAAGTGTCCCGATTTTCTTGAGCATTTGCCCGTTTTTGCCAATGATGATGCCTTTTTGTGATGGGCGTTCCACGATGATCGTCGCGTGAATCTCGACGATCTTCTTCGATACCTTCATCTGCTCGATCTCTACCGCTACGGAGTGGGGAATTTCTTCTTTCGTCTCCTCCATGATTTTCTCACGGATGAATTCCTTGATCAAAAAGGTTTCCGGACGATCCGATACTTCTCCGTCGGGATAATATTTCGGACCTTCGGGAATCATCTTTTTGATGTCTTCAAGCAAATGGTCGACGTGTGTGCCGGTCAATGCCGAAATCGCAAAGACTCCAGCGAACGCAAAGCGTTCCTTATAGACTGCCACCGCTTTTTCCAAACGCGGAAAATCCTTGATGGCATCGAGTTTGTTTATGATTAGGAATACCGGTGTCTGGATCGTCATCAAAGTTTCAATGATTTCGAGATTGCTTTGTTTGATGTCGTCGAACGCATTGATGAAAAACAGAACCAGATCGACGGATTTGATCGTGTTAACAGCTGATTTGCTCATGTATTCGCCAAGTTTGGTCTTCCCGTGATGGATACCGGGCGTGTCGAGAAAAATGAGTTGTGAAGTCTCATCGTGATAGATTCCCGAGAACACATTGCGGGTCGTCTGCGGTTTGTTGGTGACAATCGCGATCTTCTGCTTGAGAATTTGGTTCAAAAACGTCGATTTTCCGACGTTGGGTTCGCCGATGATGGCGATGAAGCCCGAACGGAACATCACAAGTCCTCTTTTGAGAATCCGAAGGGCAACAGATCGCGGTTGATGAAGGTCTTCGTCGCTTTAGTGTTATTGACCAAGACAACTTCTGCTTCCGGCTCCATCAACTCGCGCATCACTTGCCGGCATGATCCGCATGGGGATACGAAATAATCATGGTCGGTGTAGATATAGATGCGTTGGATGTCTTCTTTGCGGACGCCTTCGGAATAAGCCGAAAACAGCGCGCTGCGTTCAGCACAGTTCGCAAGACCATAGGCCGCGTTTTCCACGTTGATGCCTTGAAATAACCGACCGTCTTTCAGTTCCACGATGGCGGATACGGGAAAACGGGAATAGGGGGCATACGCGTGGGTGAGATTGTGGATGAGTCGTTCAATGATTTTTTCCATATCGATTACCTCTGGTAGGGAGTGAGTGAGAGAATGGCTTGTTGCAAGGCGATCATTGCTTGTTCGTCCTTGGATTCTTCATGGTCATATCCCAGACAATGCAAGAAGCCATGGAGCGCTAAGAAGGCGATTTCGCGCAACTCGGAATGATTGAGCGCCTGTGCTTGGGCTGTGACGTGCGGAAGCGAAATGAAGACATCGCCGAGTTCATCCAAAGAATCGGTGTTTTCGAAACTGAGGACATCTGTCGCGCGGTCGATGCCGCGGTAAGTGCGATTGAGGGTATGGATTTCTTCTTCAGTCACCAAAATGACGTTGATAACCGCATTTTGCGGCATTTTCAAGTATTGATAAGCCTTCTTCAGTGTTTTCTTGATGGGTCGTTTCCACTTTGAAAGCGGCTCCGTCGTTTGATTAATGAGATTAATGATGAGCATCTTCGAACCTCTGAATGATCGTTTGGACGAGCGGGTGGCGCACGACATCGATCTTATCGAAGTAGAGGATGCCGATGTCTTCGACATCATTCAAAATCTTCGATGCCTTGACCAGTCCCGAAAGGACGCGGTCCGGCAAATCGGATTGCGTGATATCACCCGTGACGATCATTTTCGAACCAAATCCGAGACGGGTCAAGAAAAGTTTCATTTGATTGATCGTGGTATTTTGCGCTTCGTCGAGGATGACGTAGGCATTCTCGAGTGTCCGGCCGCGCATATAGGCCAGAGGCGCGATCTCGATGATGCCTTTATCGATGTATTCCTCCGTTTGACGGACACCGAGGATTTCATACATCGCGTCATACAGCGGGCGAAGATAGGGATCGACTTTCTCCTTGAGGTCTCCCGGCAAGAAACCGAGGTTTTCTCCGGCTTCTACCGCTGGACGCGTGAGGACCAGACGCTTGATCTGGTTGTCTCTGAGTTTCTTAAGGCCGAGCAGGACGGCCAAGTACGTTTTCCCCGTACCCGCAGGGCCGATACCGAACATCAATGTGTGGGTCTCCATCATTTCCAAATAGCGTTTCTGATTCAAGGTTTTCGGATAGATTGGCTTGCCTTGCAAGGTCTTGATGATTTCGCGGCGCGACAGATACAACTCCAATATCGTCTCATCATCTATTTCTGGCAACACATGAAAGATGTAGATGATATCTCGCTCATGAAAGGCGATGTTGCGTTTGACGAGCACCATCATGATGTTGAAGATACGCTTGATCATATCGATCTTCGCTTCATCCTTGGTATCGAGCAAGATGTGGTGTTGATTGTTGAAGATGGGAACTTCGAACCATTCAGAAAGGAGCTTGATGTAGCGCTCATTGACGCCAAAAAGCTGAACCATTTCCGAAACGTTCGCCAAATTGAGATCGAGTTGGGTCAAATCCACCATTTACTTGCCCTCACATCCTTTCATTACATTATACCATAATTCTTGAGAAATCCCCTGATAACGGGAAAAAAAACACTTCATCGGATGAAGTGCTTTTCGGTCATTACTTGCTCTTGCGTCCTTGATTCTGACGCTGTTTCAACTTCTTTGAAACACTCGGTTTCAAATAGTATTCACGCTTACGGGCTTCAGCCAAGGTCCCAGCGCGAGAAACGTCACGCTTAAAGCGACGAAGCGCGTCTTCAATGCTTTCGTTTTCTCTCACGACTGTTTTCGCCATTTGCTTTCACCCCTTTTCTGCTTGCACTTGTTATTATACAAAATTTGTTCGTGATTGTAAACGATTATTTTCTGAAAAGTAATTTGATTTTTCGCCAGAATATGGTATCATTGACCTAGTTTAGCAGGAGGTAAGTAATGATGGTTTTTCTCTTTGATGTCGGCTCTATTGATTGGAAACTCTATGTCGCCGGAGCGGTAGGGATTATCGCATTGACGATATTCATCGCGATCATGATCAACAAGGGACGTTATAGTGCACGTTATAAACGCTTCTATAAGAAACTCGACCGAATCATCAATAAAAAGTATAATGGCAATCTCTTGAACGAGGCTTTGATCAACACCATGGTGAAGGACAATACCAACACCTACAAGTCTCTTAAAGCCAAGGGCAAACGAAAAGTCAAGAAATACTTCGAATACTATATCAAAAATCTCCCGGAGTTGGTCTTGCTCAAGAGTCTTTCC
>JBAZGL010000102.1:0-4662 GCA_041652855.1 Candidatus Izemoplasmatales bacterium | reverse complement strand
CAAGGGCGTTCCAGTGCTGATGGTCATTGAAAAAGGCAAGGAAGTCGCCCGATTGAGCGGTTCCTTGCTCAAAGAAGAAATCGTTGCTTGGCTGGATGCCCACCCTAAGGCGAAGGATGAGACGGAGATGGATGATGAACGGGATCCTATTAATCGATAAACCGAGACGCATGACGAGTCATGACATCATTCGTCATGTGCGGAAAGTCCTCGATATCAAAAGAATCGGTCATGCAGGCACACTAGATCCATTCGCGACCGGGTTGTTGGTCGTGATGGTGGGATGGGCGACCAAATTATCAGATGCACTGATTGCAGAAAACAAGACCTATGAAGCCACGATTCGGCTTGGCATCTCAACGGATACCGATGATGTGACAGGTAAGACACTTCAAGTGATGTCTGCACGCCATTTGGATGAAACACGTATCCGCACAGCGCTGTGCTCGTTCATCGGAACATCCATGCAACGTCCGCCAAAATATGCCGCAATCAAGGTGCAAGGGAAGAAACTGTATGAATATGCGCGAGCCGAGCAAGAAATGCCCGATATCCCGCTGCGTCAGATCCATATCGATCAGATCTTAGATATCTCAATGAGTCATGTGGGTGAGGATGAGGTGGATATTCATTTCACGACCCAGGTTTCCAAAGGCACTTATATTCGTTCATTGGCGCGCGACGTGGGTGAAAAACTTGGTATCGTCGGCACGTTGAAAGATTTAAAACGTACGGCTTCAGGGATGTTTCGATTGGATGAAGCGATCACCTTGGCAGAGGTGGTGCCCTCGACTCCACTCATCGATCCTTTGCCTTATTTGGGATATGCTCAATGCAAATTGGCGGATTTCTGGTTAAAAAAGGTTGAGAACGGGGCGTTTCTACCGATGTCTTTATTTTCAGGTTCCGCTCATACCATCATCTATAATGCTCTGGATGAACCTCTGGCTATTTATCGATACGACAAGGAGCGAGACTGCATGCGCATGTCTGTGAAACTACAATGATTGTCCATGAATTCGATTATCAGTCCAAAGGACTTAAGGCAGATCTTGCCCTATGTCTTGGTTTTTTTGATGGTGTCCATCGAGCGCATCAAAAGTTGATGCAAGATACACTCTCATATGGAAACAGCCTCGGAGTCGAAACTGCGATTATGACTTTTTCGACTCATATCGGCTCCTATATCGCGAACCGTGAATTCAAGGCATTGTCTTTGCTCGACGATAAGATTCGCATTGCCAGAGAGATGGGATTCGATCATTTCTACATCATCCGTGTGTCCGAAGAATTGGTGCGCATGGCACCTGAATCATTCATTGAGCGGTTTCTCATGTCATCGCGTCGCGTCATCGTGGGTTTCGACTACACCTTCGGCGCGAAAGGTCGGGGAGATGTCGCGATGCTCCAACGCTGGTTGCCCGATAAAGTTCATGTCGTCTTGGAAATGGATTATTATGGTAAGAAGATCGGCTCATCTCGAGTGCGTCGCGCCTTGTCAAAGGGACGGATTTCGCTTGCCAATCGGATGCTCGGGGGGGCGTATCAGATTCATGGGACGGTGATCAAAGGACACGGGAGAGGAAAAGATTTGGGTTTCCCGACTGCCAATATCGCCTATAACGGGTATTTTTTGCCGAAACATGGCGTATACCATACCGAAGTCGTGCTTCGTGGCAAAGTCATGCATTCGATGAGCAATATCGGATGCAATCCGACGTTTCATAATCGCGAGGTGACCCTGGAAACACATATTTTTGATTTTGACGACTCGATTTACGGAGAATCGATCACGCTTCGTTTCAAACAATATATTCGTCCGGAAATGGTCTTCGATTCGACTCAAGCTTTAATCGCACAAATGGCACATGATGAAGAAGTGATCAAAAAAGCAATCTCTCAGGAGGTTTCAAATGAAGAAATTAGGTAAACCATTTTGGATCACGGTAGGTATCGGTGTTTTCTTTTTTGCGGTCATGGTCATTCTTTCGAGTGTGTTGCAACTTGGAGAACGTCTTGCGACGATTTCACCTTATCTCGCTTATGGTTTTTATGTGGTCTCTGCGATCTTGTTTTTCATCTTGGTAATCCGACCGGTGTGTCTCATAATCTTTTCACCGACATTTTCGATGGATTCATTATTTTCCGAGGCCGAAAATGCCCGGAAAAATTACTTGATGTACAAAAAGGTCGCCAAAAACATCGCGAAAGAAACCTATCTATCCGATGTGGAACGGGAATCGATCGAGGACAGCCTTTCAGACCCCATGCAACTCAAGCAGTCTTTAAGCGTGGTTTTTGATCAAACGATCAAAAAGGAGCTGAACAAGATCATCATCCGCAATGCGGAAACCGTTTTTTTATCGACAGCGATCAGTCAAAATGGCAGATTGGACTCGATTGCCGTATTCACGATCAACTTGAAGTTGATCAAGGAACTCGTTTTGAAATGCGGTTTCAGACCCAGTTATCCCGCTTTGGGAAGACTATCGTTCAACGTCTTGACATCTGCGATCATCGCGGAGACGTTGGAAGACATCAATATCAACGAGTTGTTTCCCAACAAGGGGTTGAATACCCTGGCTGAACTGCCGTTTGTCAAGACATTGTTGGGCTCTTTGATCCAAGGCATCGGAAATGCGCTTCTCTCTCTCAGGGTGGGCATCATATGCCGCAACTACCTCTTCATGAACCTAAAAGGAGTACCACGGGACAAAATCCGCAAGCTCGCTTTTGCGGAGGCTATTGTGTTATTGCCCGGCGTTTTGGCGGAATCCATCAAGCGGATGCCTTCGCGGATTCGGTCGATCTTCGAGAAGGTATTCTAGAGGTAAAAAGATTGCTTTATCCAGGGGTGTTTGTTATAATGGAAAAAGTGAAGTTACATATGTGGAGGGTATTTAAATGATTATCGACAAACTGAGCGGTTCACGTGTCCATTTTGAAGTGAACGTCTCAAAAGAAACATTCGAACATGCGCTGGATCACGCATTTGAGAAGGTTATTCAAGAAGTAGAAATAAAGGGTTTCAGAAAAGGGAAAGCGCCGAGACATATCTATGAAGCGAAGTATGGCGTCAAATCATTGTATGAAGAAGCGATACAACATGCCCTTGAGGATACCTATTATCATACGGTTACTGAGAATGAGATTGACGTTGTCAGTCAGCCAAAGATCGATCTTGATGTCGCTTCTGTGGAACGAGGCAAGGATTTCGTATATCAAGTGACGGTGGCTGTTCGCCCCGAAATCCAACTCGGAACATATTTCGACCTTGAAGTCAAAAGCTTGCCCATCGAAGTTTCGGATGCGGAAATCGAAGCGAAATTGACGGCAGAACGTGAAAAACACGCTGAAATGGTCATTAAAGAAACCGGTGTCTTGGAAAATGGCGACTCCGCCGTCTTTGATTTTTCCGGTTCGGTCAATGGAGAGTTGTTCCCCGGAGGAACTGCCGAGAATCATGAACTCGAGATCGGCTCGAACCGCTTCATCCCTGGGTTTGAGGCGCAGATGGTCGGTATGCAGGCTGAATCAGAAAAAGACATCATCGTGACCTTCCCTGAGGATTATCACGAAAAATCATTGGCGGGGAAGGAAGCTGTCTTCGCGGTGAAGTTGCATGAAATCAAGACGCGGGTCGTTCCAGAATTGAATGATGATTTGGTAAAAGAGTTTCACATCGATCAAGTCGAGACCGTCGCGCAAATCAAAGTGCATTACCTCAAAGAACTGGAAGCGATGAAAATACAGGAGAACGAAAATCACATTCGTTCATCGGTCATTGCTCAGGCTACCGAGAACGCCATCTTTGACTTGCCTGAGGAAATGATCCAGGACGAGGCGAAACGCTTGGATGAGAACAATGTGCGTCAAATCAAGCAGTACAACCTCGACTTTGAAGTCTACTTGCAATATATGGGCAAAACCAAAGAACAATATCAATCTGAGTTGACGGAGCAAGCGACGAAAACGCTGCGCCAGCAGCTCGTGATCGAAGCGATCGGGAAAAAAGAAAATGTGGAACCCCTTCAGGCGGAGATCGATGAGAAATATGATAGTATCGCACTGCAATACAAGAGCCAAAACGTGACGATCGAGCAAGTGAAAAATGCGATTCCAGAAAGTGCGATCAAAGAAGAAGTCATCTTCAAAAAAACCATCGACCTTTTGGTTGAAAAAGCGAAAGTCGTCAACTAGCGACACTACATATGCGACAGAATCTTTGCTTTGAGCCATGATATGGCGCAGGCAAGGATTCTTTTCAACAGGTGTATATGATATCTTTTGATATCTTGTGCGAATATATGTTAAAATATAGTATGACATCCAACCATACTATGACACTGGGGTGATAATGATGTACGAAGCCAACAAACTCTTCTCCGACCGTCTGCCGGCAGTTCCGGTACGCGGCGTGGTTTTTCTACCGGGTTCCGATGTACGCGTCGAAGTCGGTAGAGACTTTTCAAAAAATGCGATTTCTGAAGCGGAAAATAATCGTGACGGGCACGTATTGCTCGTCTTTCAGCATAATCCAGAAATAACAGAGCCCGAGTTTGACGATTTTCTGGCTGTGGGCCTGCTGGCACGAATCTCGGTCAAAATCAAGTTGCCTAATGGCAATTACAAGATCAAGTTCGAGCCGATCACACGCGTTGA
>JBAZGL010000101.1:0-4706 GCA_041652855.1 Candidatus Izemoplasmatales bacterium | reverse complement strand
TAAAGGCAAGATAATCGCCAGCGAAAAAACCGTTTTGAATCGAATTCCCCCACGCGTCAAAATCCGCGAGAAAGCACCGATTGAGATTCCGCATGTCATCGTCCTTTTCGACGATGCGGGAGGCATCATTCCCGATCTGTATCGCAAGCGCCATCAATTTCCGCTTCTTTATGATTTTGACCTCAACATGGGTGGCGGGCATATCAGCGGGTACTTGATCAATAACACTCAGCCGATTTTGGATGCCATTTCACTGCAAGTCGAGCATAATCCGCTTGTTGTGGGTGATGGCAATCATTCGCTCGCCGCGGCCAAAGTCATCTGGGAGACCATGAAGGAGACATTGAGTCCGGAACAACTCGTGAATCATCCTGCGCGGTATGCGATGGTCGAACTCATCAGCATCTACGATTCGGGTCTGGCTTTTGAACCGATTCATCGCATTATCTTCAATGTGGACACAGATGATTTCATTTCCGAGTTCAACCGTGCGAGTTACGGCAGCGAGCCTTTGCGCGTGATTACGCCGGAAAAGGAACATTTCATTCTCACACCCGAGAGTCCGTTCGATACGATTCATTGGGTCCAGGGTTTCCTTGATCAATATCTTGAATCCCACAAAGATGTGTCGATTGATTATGTGCACGGTAGTTCGAGTCTGCAAACGATTATTCGCCATAACAAAAGCGCGATCGGCATCGTGATGCCACCGCTCGAAAGGCATGCGCTTTTCCCTTATATTAACGACCATGGCGCGCTTCCCCGAAAGTCCTTCTCACTCGGCGAAGCAGTTGAAAAACGCTATTACCTCGAATCGCGATTGATTCAGAAAGGAATTGAATGATCATGAAACGTGTATTTAATTTCTCGGCAGGCCCCGCAGTCTTGCCCGAACCCGTACTAGAACAAGCCGCACGCGAGATGATGAATTATCAAAACACCGGCATGTCCGTCATGGAGATGAGTCACCGTTCCAAAGCATTTGATGCCATCATCAAAGGCGCGGAACAAGACTTGAGAACTTTGATGAACATTCCCGACAACTACAAAGTACTCTTCCTCCAAGGCGGTGGCCATACGCAATTTTCGATGGTTCCGCTCAACTTGATGAAAAACGGCATCAGCGATTACATTATCACGGGAGAATGGGCGACGAAAGCCCAAAAAGAAGCATCGCGTTACGGCGAAGCCCGCATCGTGGCTTCGAGCAAAGACAAGATGTTTTCCTATATTCCCGATGTGAGCGATCTCGATATTCATCCGGAAAGCGACTACGTCTATATTTGTGAGAACAATACGATTTATGGGACGAAATTCCCCCAACTCCCGAATACCAAAGGAAAAACCCTGATCTCCGACATGTCTTCCATGATTTTATCCGAACCGTGTGACGTATCCAAATATGGTTTAATCTTCGCAGGTGCGCAGAAAAACATCGGTCCTGCAGGCACGACCATCGTCATCATCCGAGACGACCTCGTGACAGATGATTTCATGCCTTTTACACCCACGATGCTGCAATACAAGATTCACGTGGAGAACGGATCGCTTTACAACACACCACCGACCTATGGCATCTATATATGCGGTCTGGTCTTTAAATGGCTCTTAGATCTTGGTGGCTTGGAAAGAATGAAGGAAATGAACATCGCAAAAGCGAAAATCCTCTATGATTTTCTGGATGAAAGTACGCTCTTCCACGGTACCGTGGCGAAAAAGGACCGTTCGTTGATGAACGTGACGTTTGGAACGAATGATCCGGATCTTGACACCTTGTTCATCAAGGAAGCCAAAGAAAACGGTTATGATAACCTCAAGGGACATCGCAGCGTCGGTGCCATGCGGGCGTCGATCTATAACGCCATGCCGCTCGAGGGCGTCACTTCGCTTGTGGCATTCATGAAAGAATTTGAATTGAGGCACCGCGCATGAAAGTCGCGTGTCTGAATAAGATTTCTCCCGTCGGCACCAAGGTATTTCCGGAAACGTATCAATTGACGGATGTCTATGAAGGCGCAGAACTCGTGATGGTGCGAAGCGCCAGTATGCACGAACTCTCGATCCACGACGAATTACTCGCCGTGGCGCGCGCCGGCGCCGGCGTCAACAACATTCCCCTGGACGTCATGGCCGAACGCGGTGTCGTCGTTTTCAACACACCCGGAGCGAATGCCAACGGAGTGAAAGAACTGGTCATCGCCGGGATGTTGCTCGCATCTCGTGATATCATCGGCGGCGTCGAGTGGGTCAAAGCGCATTCAAACGATCCGATGCTTGCCAAATCCGTTGAAAAAGCTAAAGCGGCTTATGGCGGTACCGAGTTGTACGGAAAAACCTTGGCGATCATCGGTCTTGGCGCAATCGGCGCGAAACTCGCCATCGCCGCAGTCCATTTAGGCATGAAAGTCATCGGCTATGATCCCTATCTCACCGATGACACGCGCACGATTCTGCCAGAATCGGTTGAACTCTATGCCGATATCGATCGCATCTATCCCCAGGCGGACTTCATCAGTCTGCACGTGCCCTTGGTGGAAGAAACCACGCAAATGATGAATCATCAAGTATTCCTCCGCCTCAAACCTGGAACGATTCTGCTCAATTTCAGTCGCGATAAACTTGTCGATGACGATGCGCTTGAACAAGCGATTGCATCCGGTTTGATTCGAAAATATGTGACTGATTTCCCGAACCCGAAAACAGCGCAGATGCAAACGTCATCGCCATTCCTCATCTCGGAGCTTCAACAGAGGAATCGGAGGATAATTGCGCGTCCATGGCTGCGCGCCAGCTCATCAGTTATATTGAAAGCGGCACGATCATCAATTCGGTCAATTTTCCGAAGATTGTGCTCCCGCCGAAGGAGCGAATGAACCGCGTCATCATTCTCCACCGTGCCATCGATGGGTTCTTGACCAGCGTGATGAAGAAGCTCGAAGGCAAGATCGCGATTCAAAGCGTCGTCAATCAAGCGAATTCCGCTTATGGCGTGACCGCCTTTGATACCTTGCAAACGATCACACCTGACGATCTATCGATGATCGATCACTTACCCGGTGTGATTCGCACCCGATTGGTATAATTACAGATATACATATCGCCTCCGGAGTTTCCGGAGGTTTTTTGTGGATTGGATCAGGAAATCATCCATGCGTTGGCAAGTGTTTGAGTTGCGAAATCCTGGAAACAATCATCATATTATTGGAAATGACTCAAATGTATTATAAATGTATTGAAATTACGTTGCATCACTGATATAATGATGATGAACATGAATAAGGAGGGGGATCATGAAGTACCTCGATTTTAGAAGTGAATACGATAAGTTTCCCAAAACACGGATTTTCGGATATACAGATCAGGTATGGTCTCGCGTTTCCCAGATCGCTGATAAGATCCAGAAAATGACCGGCGTAATCGCAATGGAGACTTATCCGGGAGTCATGATTTCTGATATCGAAAGCACCATTCTCTCTCAACTTCAAGGTTTTGATATCATCCATATCGAAAAATACCGCAAACCCCTGAAGGCGTTGGCGCGTTTGCTTGATCCATTATTGACGGATGACCGCGTTTTCGGCATGATGAATACGCTCATGATTGAAGATCTCTATGACATGGACGCAATCGGCGAAATCAAGAGACAATGCATGAATACGGGCAGAAACACGATTATCATCGGGTTCGGCGCGAGCATGATCCCTTATGACCATTTGATCTATTTTGATATCACCCGCTGGGAAATCCAACTGAGATTCCGTCAAGGGATGGCAAACTTCACGGCAGACAACCCGGGAGAAGATCCCCTACGCAAATTCAAACGCGGCTATTTTGTGGAATGGCGAATTGCCGACCGCATCAAAAAGAGTCATTTGTTGCACAGTGATTACATCATCGACGCTCATCGCGTCGGATCCTATACCATGATCACACAGGATGCATGGCAACACGGGCTCAACCGCCTCTCGCAGCAGCCTTTCCGACTCATTCCATATTTTGACCCCGGTGTGTGGGGAGGCGATTGGATGCAAGAAGTCTGCGGTCTCGAAGACAATAAACTGAACTATGCCTGGGCATTCGATGGCGTGCCCGAAGAAAACGCCCTCTGCCTGCAATTCGACAATGCACTCTTTGAGTTTCCCGCGATTAATCTCGTGTTTTTCCGTCCGATAGAACTATTAGGAAAGCGCGTATTTGAGCGATTTGGCACTGAGTACCCGATTCGCTTCGATTTCCTTGATACGATGAATGGGGGGAACCTTTCGCTTCAAGTCCATCCGCTACCGAAATATATCCGCGATACCTTCGGCATGGATTATACTCAGGATGAGTCCTACTATATTCTCGATGCCGGGCCCGATAGTGTGGTCTATCTCGGTTTAAAGGAAGGCGTGAAACCGGAAGCATTGATTTCCGACCTCGAAAAGGCCAACCGGGGACAAGGCGGATTTGACGATGACAAATACATCAATCGATTTCCGGCCAAAAAACATGACCACTTTCTCATTCCTGCAGGGACGATTCACTGTAGCGGAAAAGACACCATGGTCCTCGAAATCAGTTCGACTCCCTATATTTTCACCTTCAAATTATGGGACTGGGACCGACTCGGACTCGATGGTTTGCCCCGACCCGTTCATATCAATCACGGCAAAGAAGTGATTCAATATGATCGCACAACCCCGTGGGTCCAGGAAAACCTGATC
>JBAZGL010000100.1:0-4786 GCA_041652855.1 Candidatus Izemoplasmatales bacterium | reverse complement strand
TGATACCCATGGGATACGGATTGGGCAAATCGCGCGAAATCATTGTCCTTGACGAGATGTAATGTCACACCACCAAAACCGGCCCCCATCATTCTTGAGCCGATGCTACCGGAGTTCATGCCGAGTTCCACCAATGCATCCAGCTCCGCGGATGTCACTTCATAGTCTGATTTGAGTGAATAATGAGATTCCAGCATCAGTTCCCCGAACCGATGTAAATCATGTTGCATGAGCGCATCAGCAGCCAGTCGGGTGCGCTGGTTTTCGGTGATGACATGCCGTGCACGTCGAAGATACAATTCGTTGGTTTTGAAGAGATCCAAGCGACTTATGAATGATTCGTAATCGATATCACATAAATACTTGACATGAAAATGGGGTTTAAGGATCATGAGTGCTTTTTCACACTCGTTCTTTCGAGCGTTGTATTGGGAGTCGATGAGACTTCGTTCTTTTTTTGAATTCACCACGACGAGATTATAACCGGAGAGATTCAAGGGAATCATGGCATGTTTCTGCGTCGTGCTATGGAGCAACATGGCATGGTTTTTTTGTGCGAAGGTGATGGCGAATTGGTCCATGATGCCACATTGGACATGAATGTAATGATTTTCTACGTATTGCGCGATTTCCACGATGGTTTCCTTGCTGACGTTCAAATGGAAGAGATGGTCGAGCATCGTCGCGACCAACACTTCGATTGAAGCGCTACTCGAAAGACCGACTCCCCGCGGAAGATTTCCGGTGATGACCATATCGAATCCGTGATTGATGGGATATTTGCGAATCAGGAATTCCTGAATGATACCTTTGACGTAATTGGCCCAACTGTGCTTCGAACGATAATCAAGCTGATCCAAGGAAAGTTGGATGACACCGCTATCAGGAAATTGTTGAGAGTACATCCGGATGGTTGAATCCTCTCTATGAGCTACCGCTACATAATTACCTAGAGAGATTGCAGCCGGTAAGACATAGCCACCATTATAATCGATATGCTCGCCGATAAGATTGATGCGACCGGGAGCGAAAAAAGTACGAATATGGGGATGATCTCCATAGATTTCTCTAAACAAAGCTTGGACTTGTTTTTTCATCGGCATCACTCCTATTCTTTAAAAATTATACCGTAATCTGGGGGTTTATTCAAGAAGGTACTTCGATAACCGTTTTGAATGAAGAAAAAAACAGGATTATCCTGTTTTTAGCTTTGTGGATATACGGATGCTTGTTTTCTGTCTCTTCCAAGCCGTTCGAATTTGACGATTCCGTCAATCATCGCGAAGAGGGTATCGTCTTTACCAAGACCGACATTTTCTCCCGGATGGATTTTCGTTCCTCTTTGGCGGTAAATGATCGAACCTGCTGTGCAGTATTGGCCGTCGGATAATTTGGCTCCAAGACGACGCCCTGCGGAATCACGACCGTTTTTGGTTGAACCGACACCTTTTTTCGACGCCTGGAATTCCATGATTTGAAATTGAATAATCATCTGTCACACCTCCATGCTCTGGTACTAACCGGCAATTTCGGTGATCGTCAATTTGGTATAGGGTTGACGATGGCCATTTTTGCGGTGATAGTGTTTTTTGGGCTCATATTTATAGATGATGATTTTTGAACCCCTTCCTTGTTTGTTGACGGTAGCGATGACGCTCGCTCCCTTGACATAAGGCTTGCCGATTTTGGTTTTTTCTCCACCAATCATCAAGACTTTGTCGAATGTGTAAGTTTGTTCTGCTTCAACATCGAGTTTCTCGACGAAGATTTCCTGACCGACTTCAACACGAAGTTGTTTGCCGCCAGTTTCAATGACTGCGTACATAGTCTGCACCTCCTCAAATGCTAAGACTCGCCATTCAGGTACCGGTTCCGGGTTTGTGACCTTCTCTGTGCGGTATGCGTTTTTACATACGACGTTATTATATCTTATCACCCCATCGTTGTCAACAAATATCGCCTAGTATCACAAGGGACTTTCATCTCTGAATCTCCATGTGCGAACCTATGCGATATAGATGGAACCAGTGGGTGAATCTTTTGTGGGTTATTTGGTATTTGAAAATCATTTTGTCGACCTTGTCATTGAGCGCAAATGTGATACAATAGTCTCGGAGGTGTCAAAGTGGAGACCAAACATATTATCTTATTGATCGTCGTAATTGTGATACTCATCTACTTCAGCCTCTCATATCTCATGTATCTTAAAGTGTTTACGCGAAAGGGATACGGACAGATTGCGTTCGTCGACCATGAAGATCCCTTCTTTGCGGAAAGCAAGGCGTGGTATGACCGCGCACCCAAGGAAGTGATGAAAATCCATGGGTATGATGGCACCCTGCTCACCGGTGTGTTTTTGCCGAGTTACGATGAGAAGTCCAACAACATCGCGATTGTGATGCATGGTTATCAATCACAGGCGACGGATATGATTTTCATCGCGAGAATGTACAATAATATGGGTTTCAAAGTGATGATGGTCGATCAGCGCGGACACGGGAACAGTGAAGGCAGTCGGACAGGCTTTGGACAGATTGAACGCTATGACCTCCGGAAATGGATTCATTATGCCTTGAGGACGTACGGCTCCCAAGACCAGATATTGCTCCATGGAGTGTCGATGGGTGCGGCAACCGTGATGCTGGCAGCCAATATGGCACTTCCGAATAACGTCAAACTCGTGGTGGCAGATTGTGGCTTCACGACACTCAGGAAACTCTTCTTTCATACGACCCATCCGAAGATCGCACTCGCGCTCTATCCAGGCGTCTCATGCATCAATTTCTATTTCAATCGATTCTTTCTCGGCAGCGTGTCACCGCTCATTGCCATCCGCAAGAGTAAACTGCCCTTGTTTCTCATCCATGGGAAAATGGATCATAAAGTGCCCTTTGCGATGGCGGAACAATTGCTCGAGACATCAAAAGCACCTTTCAAGGAACTGTTTGCGGTCGATGATGCAAATCATACGGAAGCTTTTATTAAAGCAAAAGCCGCGCTGGAACAACGGCTTTTCATAGTGATCAAGAAATTCTTTTCCATTCACAAGAATGTGATCAAACAGATGAAATGAGCCTCGGCTCATTTTTTTTCGTAATAGACCCGTGCTTCATATGGCCGCAGATAGGGTTCTTCATGGTCCAGTGGATAGTTCGAG
Organism: Candidatus Izemoplasmatales bacterium; assembly: GCA_041652855.1. Classification (GTDB taxonomy): domain Bacteria; phylum Bacillota_I; class Bacilli_A; order Izemoplasmatales; family Hujiaoplasmataceae; genus JAAYZB01. The sequence goes on along the minus strand of JBAZGL010000100.1, from coordinate 1,629 downwards.
AGCAAGCATCGATCATTTGACCAAAAAGCAAGATGCGGACATTTCAATGGTTTGTTCGAGAAGTTGCAATAAACCTCGATGAGCTCATTATTCAATATCCGTGCGTAAGCATACAGCCGCCTATGGTGAAAATCGATGTCGGCATAACTGCCATAGACGATGATAGGATAGGCTTTACGAAGACGGATGATGTGCTGAAAATGATGAAAGATGGAATTCGGATTCTTGAGATTGTTTTCAACGTTGATATCGACATGGTTGGGGTTTACCTTCAGCCACGGTGTAGCTTCAGTGAATCCGGCATGTGTTTGGTTGTTCCACTGCATCGGCGTTCGGGCGTTGTCTCGAGACATCTTCATGATCTTTTTCATCATTCTGCGATGGGATAATCCGAGGCGTCGACCGGTTTTGTATATGTTGTGCGTCTCGATGTCTTGATATTCCGCCAACGTCGGGAAGGAAGCGTTGGTCATGCCGATTTCCTGACCTTGGTAGATAAATGGTGTTCCTCTTTGAAAATAGATCATGGTCGCAAGCATCGTTGCTAGATGATAGTGATATTGGATATCGCCGAAACGTGATACAGACCGAGGCTGGTCATGGTTTTCCAGATAGAGGGTGTTCCATCCGCGCTCTCTCAGCATGATCTGCCACTTTGACAATGGCCGTTTCAAGTTGATCGGACGGAATTTCTTCATGAACCACTTGACGAAGTAATTATCTGCTCCCATATGATCGAAATGGAACACCATGTCCAATTCTCGGATATCCTCATCGATATAGGTCAAAGCGGTTTTGGGAGATATCATCACGGTTTCTCCCACGGTGAAACAATCATAGTTCACGAACACATCATCTCTGAGCTCGGATAAATAATCATGGATTTTAGGTATATTGAAATAATGTTCTTTACCGACGAGTGCGATGCCCGGTTTTCCCTTTGGCAGATCGTCGTGCTTGGCGATGATATTGATAACATCGCATCGAAATCCGTCCACTCCGAGATCAAGCCAAAAACGGCAGATATCCTTCACCTCACGGCGGACTTCGGGGTTATCCCAGTTGAGATCGGGCTGCTTCTTGGAAAAAAGGTGCAAATAGTATGCTTGTCTTTCAGGGTGATATGTCCAAGCTTCGCCACCAAAGAATGACGTCCAATTGCTTTTGGTAGTCTTCCAATGATAGTAGTCTTTGTACTTGGGATCGTTCTTTGCCGATGCGACAAACCAAGGATGCTCATCGGACGTGTGGTTGACCACGAGATCCATGATCAACTTGATATGATGATCGTGAAGCGTTTGGATGAGTTCAATCATATCATCCATCGTACCAAAGTCCGGGTGAATGGCACGATAATCGGAAATATCATAGCCATTGTCGTCGTTCGGAGATTGGTATACAGGAGATAGCCAGAGGATGTCGATACCGAGTTCATGCAGGTAGGGCACCTTAGTGATGATTCCCTGAAGGTCACCGACGCCGTCATGATTGCTGTCAAGATAGCTTCGGGGATAAATCTGATACACAACGCCTTCGCGATACCATGTTTGTTTCATGACTGCCTCCTTCATGATACATCCTATAGTGACATTATATCATAATCAATTAATCATGTTCTAGATGTATCAA
>JBAZGL010000099.1:0-4790 GCA_041652855.1 Candidatus Izemoplasmatales bacterium | reverse complement strand
GGGTGACCAAAGTGTAGGGTCCTACGCTTCTCGCATGCAATTTGTCATCCACCATGTGATCGAGCTTAATCATGTACATGATGCCGACTGCGACTTTGTTATCGAATTTTTCGCCAGTCCGTCCGTCGTAAAGGGTATACTTCCCTTCGGGACTCATACCGGCTTCTTTCATGATATCATCCAAATCCCACTTCTCGACCCCATCAAATACCGGAGTCGCGATGTGGATGCCCAATTTCTTCGCAGCCATTCCGAGATGGATTTCCAATACTTGACCGATGTTCATCCGTGAGGGTACGCCCAGAGGATTCAACATGATATCGATTGGAGTGCCGTCTTCGAGATAAGGCATGTCTTCGGAAGGTAGGATTTTCGAGATGACGCCTTTGTTTCCATGGCGGCCAGCCATCTTATCGCCTTCGGAAATCTTCCGTTTTTGGACGATATAGACGCGCACGACCGTGTTGACGCCTGGAGACAGTTCGTCATGTTCACGTGTGAACACTTTGACGCTGTGGACGATTCCACCCCCGCCATGGGGGACGCGTAGCGAAGTGTCCCGGACTTCTCGAGATTTCTCTCCGAATATCGCCAATAACAAGCGATCTTCGGGTGTGGGATCGGTCACACCTTTCGGGGTGACTTTTCCGACTAGGATATCGCCTTCACGCACTTCTGCGCCGGGAATGATAATTCCCATGCTATCGAGATACTTCCGACCATCTTCACCGACGTTGGGGATTTCCCGCGTGATTTCTTCTTTGCCGAGTTTGGTGTCCCGGGCTTCAATCTCGTATTTTTCAATATGGATGGATGTGTAGACATCTTCACGCACCAAGCGTTCGTTCATGATGACGGCATCCTCGTAGTTATATCCGTTCCACGTCATGAATGCCACGAGCACATTTCTTCCGAGCGACAGTTCACCATCGTCCATCGAAGGACCATCTGCGATGATATCATCCTTAAATACGGCTTCGCCGATATTCACGATCGGGGTTTGGTTGATGCAAGTTCCCTGATTGCTCCGCTGGAACTTTTGCAACGGATACGTATCGTGACCGCCATCCAAACGACGGATTTTGATTTTCAGACCATCCACTTCCTCGACCACACCATCATTGAGGGCGATCACGGCCGTTCCGGAGTCGTGGGCGGTTTTGAGTTCGATGCCCGTACCGACATAAGGCGCTTCCGGCTTTAACAAAGGAATGGCTTGTCGTTGCATGTTCGCGCCCATCAATGCGCGGTTGGCATCGTCATGTTCCAGAAAAGGGATACACGCTGTGGAAATCGAAACAATCTGTTTCGGACTCACGTCCATATAATCGCAGCGTCCCCGGTCGAATATCTTGGTTTCTCCTTGATATCGCGCGACCACACGGTCTTCGCGTATCGACAGATCATCGTTAAGTTTGACGTTTGCTTGGGCGATGACATGGCGTTGTTCCTCATCCGCGGACAAATAGACGATTTCTGAAGTCACCCGGTTGTTTTCTTTGTCAATTCGGAGATATGGTGTTTCCATAAAACCGTATTTATTCACTTTGACATAACATGCCAAGGAGTTGATCAAACCGATGTTCTGGCCTTCCGGCGTCTCGATCGGGCAAATGCGACCATAATGCGATTGATGGACATCACGCACTTCGAAACCGGCGCGGTCTCTCGTGAGTCCTCCGGGTCCAAGTGCCGAAATCCGGCGTTTATGTGTCAATTCATCCAGCGGGTTGGTCTGTTGCATGAACTGGGACAACTGACTGCTGCCAAAGAACTCTTTCAAAGAAGAGGTCAGCGGACGGATATTGATCAAATTCTGTGGCGTGAGTTCACGCGCCTCTTTCGTCGACATCCGGTCCTTCACGTTCTTTTCCATCTTCGCAAGACCGATCCGGAACTGGTTCTTCAACAACTCGCCGATCAAGCGCAAGCGACGATTGCCGAGATGGTCGATATCATCCAATGACCCGATGCGGTCAAACAAATTCAGATAATACGAGATGCTCGCGATGATGTCTGACGTGGTGATGTGTAGTATCGTTTCATATGAGTTGTTTCCGAGTAGGCGGACTTCTTTGGCAATCCCGTCGTCCGTGACCTTGACATCGATTTTCTCCACATATGTATCGCGGATGACATTTTGCACGAAGTCATCGTTGTAATTGTCGGGTGCGATCTCCTTGCGCGCTTCGCGTTCGAGGAGTTGGCGCAATTCTTCTTCCAAGTGGTCGTCGAACGTCACTCTTCGCGTGAACCACGCCCGGTTGTTCGCTAAAAGACTGAGTTTGGTCTTATCGATCGGATCACCTTTTTCAAAGATGACCTCACCGGTTTCATGGTTGACGATATCGGATCCGAACTTGACATCGAGCCCACGGTCGATCAACTGCCGGATACGTGTGATCACATCCAACTTCTGATTGATTTTGAACCGGCCTACTTCTGCAAGATCATAGCGTTTCTCATCAAAGAGTCTGGACACGAAGAAAGACCGCGCACCCTCGATGGTCGCAGTTTCGCCTTGTCTGATTTTTGCATAGACTTCTTTCATCGCATCTTCCGATGAAGTGATGTCATCTTTTTCCGCAGTGTTTTTTAACAAGTGGTGCTCGCCGAACAAGTCGTAGATCTGTTCGGTCTTTGAGAAACCCAAAGCCCGGATCATCACAGAAATCGGAATTTTCTTGGAGCGATCGATCTTGGCATAAAGCAAGTCCTTGGAACCGATCTCGTATTCCAGCCACGCGCCGCGTGTGGGAATCACTTGGCCAAGATACTTCCTTTGAAGCGTCTTTTTATCGACTTCTTCAGAAAAAAACACACCTGCCGAGCGCACGATCTGCGATACGATCACGCGTTCCGAACCATTGATGATGAAACTCCCCACCGGAGTCATCATGGGAATATCCCCCATGAAAATCCGTTGTTCTTTGATGGAGTCCGAGGCGATGATGCCTGTTTGCTTGTCAATGATGTCTTTGTTTCTGAGTTGAACTCTTACTTTCAAGGGTCTTGAGTAAGTCAAGTCTTTTTCTTTGCATTCTTGCACCGTATATTTTGCCGGTTCAAGCTCGTATTCACCAAAATACAATTCCAAATTCTCGGTAAAGTTTGTGATAGGTGACAAATCCTCAAACAATTCCTTTAGTCCCGTTTCAATAAACCACTCGAAGGAGGATGTCTGCACTTCAGTCAAATTGGGAAGTTCCACATTCGACTTGACGCGCGAGTAATTTCTTCGCTCTCTTCGTTTCCCGTATCTCACGGTTTTGTAATCCACAAAATCACCTCATATATTCACTTGTCGTGGGTTCGATCCGCGTGTTTCATCGTTTAACAACAGAAAAATGCGCATTCTATCGCATTTAAATATTTTATCACGCCAGTGTCAAACAGTCAAATGATTTTGACACTTTATAATGAAATACCCTGATTTCTTGTTAATAATCGTCGCGCTCGCGTAATGGTGCCGACAAAAAGCGAGCGCAGACATCGCTCCCTGGTCTTTGCGGATCACAAAGACCAGTGCGCCATCGGGCTCTAAAAACCTTCCGGCTTGTTCAAACCAGTCATAGATGACTTTCTTTCCTGCGCGAATAGGCGGGTTGGTCACGATCAAAGAAAACCGTTCGTTGATGTGACTGAATCCATCACCTTCATTGATCCGTGCCGTCACATGATTTCGCTGTGCGTTCTCCTTGGCCAATCGGATCGCCCTGGGGTTCACATCGATCATCAATGGGGTGATACCCCATTGTGAGGCAAGGACAATCCCTATCGGGCCATAACCACAGCCGAGGTCAAGTGCCGATTCAGAAGGCTGGTCGGTGATGGTTTCCAACAACAATCGCGTTCCGAAATCCATTCCCATTTTTGAAAAGACACCACTATCCGTCAGAAACCGATAGGTCTTTTGTTTGATGATGGCGTCAAAGGTTCGAACTTTTGATTTCAACCGTTCTAAGTCCGAGTCAAAATAATGCGACATCGAGATGCCTCCTTATAAACGGCAAAAACCTGAGTTCAACTCAGGTTTCCAATCATCCGTGCGTGTTACTTCAGTTCTACAGTCGCGCCAGCTTCCGTCAATTTTTGTTGGAGTTCTTTCGCTTCGGTTTCTTTGACTTTTTCTTTGATGGCCTTCGGTGCTTCGTCGACAAGTTTCTTCGCTTCGATCAAACCAAGTCCGGTGATCTCGCGGACAACCTTGATGACCGCAACTTTGCTTTGACCGCAGCTGGTCAAAACCACATCGTACTCTTTCGGTCCTTGTTCTTCTTCTTCGACGACTTGTTGAACCGGTGCAGCCGATACAGCTGATGGATCAATTCCAAACTCTTCTTTCATCGCATCGATCAATGCCTTGATTTCGAGAATGGTCATTTCTTTTAGTGAAGCAATAAATTCTTCTGCGCTAATTTTAGCCATGATTAATTTCTCCTTTTCGATTATTCTTTTTTTGTGATGAGATCAAGGCCGATGGCCAAGTCTCTCAGTGGTGCGTAGAGCTGTGTTGCAAGCATTGCCAATAGTGTTTCCCTTGGCGGCAAGGTTGCGATCGTCTTGATTTCGGCGGGATTGTAGAAATCGCCGTCAACCACACCGGACTTGACGATGAGTTTGGGGTTTTTGCGTGCAAATTCATGAAGTACTTTCGCGGCAACAATCGCATCATCATACGCAAAGACGACGCCATTGGGTCCCTTGAGATCTGAGTCAAGGGCTTGATAACCCGCTTTCTGTGCGGCGCGACGTGAAATGTTGTTTTTGATTACATTCATTTCACAGCC
>JBAZGL010000098.1:0-4802 GCA_041652855.1 Candidatus Izemoplasmatales bacterium | reverse complement strand
GCTCCTTTTCTATACCACGTATACGATGTTGTATCAAAACCACAAAGAAATCATCATATCAGACAATCTGAGAATCAAGTCGGTGATGTTCGAAGTCACCACATCAGTCACAAACCTCTGCGATTCAATCGCCGATAATGAGGGCTTACAGACATTGATAGCGACGCAGTATGACAGTGTGAGCGACTCACGGAAAGCCCTTCAAGATTTTACATTGCTTCGCACGTTTTATGAGCGGCATACAGAAGTCGCATCCATTACGCTGTTCACAGATAATCATACGTTATATACCTACGAGCATATCCGCGTGATCGACGAATCCAATCAGAATTGGTTTGAAACATCATTCGCGATTCCCGGATATTTTTGGTCCACCTTGAGCAGTGTCAACCAAATGAACATTCCTTATCAGGAATTGCAACTTGTGCATCCGATATCGATTAACAATAGCGATTATTCCGCTATTCTGGTCATCACCATCAGCAACAATTACTTGAAGAATCGCGTGAGCAACAACAATCTCGAGGTTGACCTCGCGGTCAACGACGATTCGGTGTTCTACAGTAGTTGGGGAAACGAGGATCAGTCCATCGATTTTAACGATTACCACCAACAATCCTTTTACTTTTATTCCGGAGTGACTGAGTATATGGGTGTGAAAACCCTTCTCGAAGTGTCTACCATACGACCGATCAAAGCCGCCGACAGCATCTACGTGTTTTCCAACAATCCCGATGCGATTCCTTCCATCAACAACATTATGTATGTCAATCTCCTAATTGTCATCATCAGTATATTGATTCCCCTAGTCGTGATCATCTCCTTCACGAAGCAGTTCAGCAAGCGCATATTGACCTTGAAAACGCAGATGCATCGCGTGAGCATGGGCGATTATGATATTATTGACACATTTAAAGGCAATGATGAGTTGGCGGAGTTGTTTGTCAATTTGCAAAACATGATTCAAGCCATCAAATTAAAGAATCAAGCCATCTATGAAAGTGAATTGAAGGAACAGAAGTTCATTTTGCATTCACAAAAAATGGAACTGGATTTGTTATCAAGCAAAATCAATCCGCACTTTTTGTACAACACCTTGGAGACGATACGCATGAAAGCGGTGAGTTCCCAAGATGTTGAAGTCGCGAAAGCGATTCAAATGTTGGGTAGATACATGCGTTACAATCTTGAATCGACAGGAAATTTGACCACGTTGGCTTCGGAAATCTTTTATATCAATCTTTATTTGAATATCCAGAACTTGCGCTTTGCCAACCGAATCAAGCATCGGATCACGATTGATCCCATCCTCAATCTCGATGCCATTCAGACTTTGCCTTTGTTGATTCAGCCGATTGTCGAGAACGCATTCAATCACGGGCTCAGCGAAACGACCGAAAAGGGAAAAATCGACGTCAATATTCTCGATAAAGGTACGCACGTTCAAATTCAAGTCATAGATAATGGCAAAGGTATCGGCCCCCATGAATTGGCTTTGTTACGAAACAAATTCTCCGATTACGATGAGACAGAGCGAACAAGTTTCGGTCTGTATAACATTCACCATCGACTCCGTTTGTTTTACGGCGACACATATGGATTGGAAATCATTTCTGAAACACACAAAGGCACGACTGTTCAGTTTGATATTCCGAAATAAACCTTAGATTCAGAAAGGGGTCAAGATGTATCGGATCTATATCGTTGACGACGAAGAAGTTGTACGACAAGGGTTGAAAATCATCCTTGACTGGCATCGCTTAGGCTTTGAAATCTGTGGCGAAGCCGCAGACGGTTTGTCTGCGTACCAAGGGATTCTCACCACCCGGCCGGAGGTTGTTTTGGTAGATATTCATATGCCGAAATTGCATGGACTTGAGTTGGTCAAGAGATTGCGGGCGGCGCATTATGACGGAAGAATCATCGTTTTATCCGGATATTCCGAATTCAAGTACGCTCAGGAAGCCATCATGTACGGCGTGGATTACTATATGACTAAGCCGATCGATGAGGATGAACTCAAAGAAGCGATTCAAAACATCCATCAATTGCTTGATGCGAGAAAGCTGCAAAAACAATCAAACGAGTTCTATCAAAAAAAAGCGCGGCACAAAATCATCGAAGAAATGATCAAATATCCCGATTGGCGTGATGAGAACCCCGAGATTTCGTTTGAAGAGTTGGGGATGGTATCGCATTCATATCAGGTACTCATCTTGAATCGTTTTTCCGAGGATCAAGATGTCTATCGGGACTTTCTGAAGGGACTCGATGTATCTCCGAAAAACAAGGACATCGAGTGGTTTCAAGAAGACGGGTATGATATTCTTTTGCTTCAAGGCGATCAAATCATCAATCGATTCGCTGCATACCAAGGTCAAAGTCGCAACCTGACAGATCAATCCTATTATATTGCTGTGGGACGGGTTGTCATGGATGCAGGGGCTATTCATGAATCATATTCAGATGCATGGGTGACTAAGCGGAGGAGTTTCTTTTCTAGTGAAAAACGGTTCATCGAATCCATTGAACCGGGTCCAACCCCGTCCAAGTCATCTGTGATGCCATCCTTACCTAATTCCAAAGAGGTTGCCAAAACTTTTTTCGAGCAAGTGGTTGTGCAAAAGCAGGATGATTGTTGCGGGTTTCTCGAGAAAATCTTTGGATACATCGAAGCCGAGAACGCGGATGTGAATGCCATCAAGAATGATTTGGCTGGAATCTATATCACAATCAGCCAGGAATTTCAATCCGAGTATCCCCACATCCACTTTGACTTCATGAATAACAATGAAATCATCAATGTGATTCTTAGCAAACATTACTTATTTGAGATTATCGATTTGATTTGTAGCGAGGTTGCTTCATTGATGGTGTTGACAGGGGATGTCGGCGACGACGACATCATTGAACGGATCGTTCAATATGTCCGTCAACACTGCACCGAAGACCTGAAAGTCAAAAACATCGCACAGAAATTCGGATACAATCGCTGTTATCTCGGCAAGATTTTCACCCATAAAGTGGGCGTGAACTTCACTGAATACCTTCATGGATTACGCATTGACAGAGCTAAAGAACTTTTAGAGAACACATCACTCAAAATGTATGAGATTGCCAAGATGGTCGGTTATGCGAAAGCGGATAGTTTTCAAGTCAAATTCAAGGATTTTGTGGGCTGTACGCCCACAGAATACCGTGTTGACAAAAAAACGTCTTGAAGGATGAATAAAGGAGGTGATCCCATCAATGAAGCGAAAATGGCTGATATTGGTTATGTTATGGCTTTCTACGTGCGCATTATTGTCATGCAATCATTCAAAATATGATTTCATCACGATTGATGTGTTCTCCTCAACCGCGAACTACCAAGGGATGCAGGGAGGTTGGTTTGGCGAGGTCGTCAAAGAGAAATTCAACATGCGTCTCAACATCATTGCTCCGAATGTGGCAGGTGGCGGCAATTTATTGTATGAAACAAGATTATCGGCGGGTAATATCGGAGATATCGTCATGGTTGGCGCAGAAAACGGACAACTCGAAAGCGCAGTTGCAGCCGGCTTGTTGCTGGACATGTCGCAATATGCCCATGTGATGCCGCATGTGATGCAATACACATCGGCGATTCAAAAACTGCAAAATATGCTCGACAAACTTGATCAGATCTTTGCGATTCCTTCAAACGTCTCCACTTTTTCAGCTACAGATCCTTCGGAAGGCACGGAGCCGGTTTTTGCCCCGTATCTTCGATGGGATTTATATGCCCAGTTGGGTTATCCCGCAATCCGGACATTAGAGGATTTGTTGCCAATCCTTTCGCAGATGCAATATCTTTCTCCGGAGACGCCCGATGGTGCGCCGACTTATGCATTCACGTTGTTCAAGGACTGGGATTCAAACATGATGATGATGGCGAAGCAGCCCGCATGCTTTTATGGGTATGATGAAGTCGGATTTCTCTTAAGCAAAGCTGACGGGACGGAGGACGTGAGCATCCTCGATGATGCATCACCCTACATCCGATCTCTCAGGTTCTATTATGAGGCCAATCAACTCGGCCTTGTCGATCCCGAGTCCCCGACCCAAAATTGGGATATCGTGTGGGAGAAGTATGTCAAAGGACAGATTTTGTTCTCTCCATGGCCGTGGTTAGGCCAATCGGCATACAACACGCTTGAACACCTCAATGAGGGCAAAGGTTTTATGATGGTTCCAATCGAAGATATGCAGATTTTCTCTTACGGGGCTAATCCTACAGGCGGGAGTTATGTGATCGGAATCGGATCGAACACAAAAGACCCGGAACGGATGGCGCGGTTTGTCGATTGGCTCTACTCTCCAGAAGGAATCATGATGTGTACGGATTCATACGGCAGCACCAGCGGCCCGGAAGGACTGACATGGGAAATGGTCGATGGCGAGCCGCGGTTGACACCGTTTGGTATCAATGCGATCCTCGGTGGTGGCACTACCATGCCCGAAGAGTGGGGCGGAGGCGAATGGAGTCAAGGGATATCCCAATTGAATTTTGTGTCTGTCATTGCGAAAGACATCAATCCCATGACCTCATTTTCATATGATTTTCGCTATTGGAATTCTTATCTGGAATATACATCAACCCCTGTGCATGCGGATTGGCGCGCGCGGATGAACGCGATGACGACATTCGCTTACATTGAAGAAAACGATATGGTTCTGGTCGCGCCTGGGACGAACTACGTCGCACCTGCGGAACCGCAAAACATCAACAATATGCGTAGTAATTGCCGCCAGATTATTATTGAGTATTCATGGAAAATGGT
>JBAZGL010000097.1:2190-4833 GCA_041652855.1 Candidatus Izemoplasmatales bacterium | reverse complement strand
TGCTTTTTGACGCAGACTCCCTGATCTCGATCCTCCCAAGAGCCAATGAGTTGATCCGACCGCAAATCGCAAACGTCGATCAAGCACTGCTCATCCACTCAGCGAAAGCGCCTGATTTTAGTTTTGCGCTTCTCGACCGTTTTCTGATATTGATTGAACAAAGTCATATCGTTCCCGTCATCATTGTCACGAAAATAGATTTGCTTCAGGAACGGGAATTGACTGAACTGAAAACAGCGCTCGAATATTATGAACGCTTCTATCGTGTCATCTATGTATCCAACAAAAGTCATATCGGTATCAGCGAGATCGTGTGCGTCACTGAAAATAAAATCAATGTGCTGGCGGGACAGACGGGGGCCGGAAAGAGTAGCCTTCTCAATGCCATCAATTCGGATTTGAACATCAAAACGGATGTGATATCCAAAGCCCTCGGAAGGGGCAAGCACACGACACGGCACGTGGAGCTGATTCCCTTTGAATCGGGATGGATCGCAGATACACCAGGATTTTCCAAACTGGCTTTTCCGCAGATGGACAGCGTGTCGCTCAAGGAGAATTACCCGGATTTCATCCACTTATCCTCCCAATGCCGTTTCAATGAGTGTACGCATATCCATGAACCTGGATGTAAGGTCATCGAAGCGTATCGTCGCGGTGAAATTCCTCAGGAACGCTACCAGAATTATGTGCGCTTTTTTCAGGAAATCAAGGCTACAAAACCTCAATATTGAAAGGATGATCATGTATGATTGTCGCACCGTCGTTTTTGACAGCGGACTTCTCGAACCTCGAAGAGGAAATCGCTTCGGTATCCGCTGCATCATGGCTCCATTTTGATGTGATGGACGGCATATTTGTCCCTAACCGCACATATGACCATAGCATGCTCAAAATGATCAAAGCCTACTCCAATCAGTTTTTCGATTGTCACTTGATGATTGCCAACCCAGGAGAGATGATTGACCTGTATGCGCAATCAGGCGCTGATTTGATCACGTTTCATCTCGAAGCCGCAAAGAACCACGCGCATGAGATCATTCAGAACATCAAACGTTTGGGCGTGAAAGCCGGTCTTTCCATCAAGCCGGATACGGATATCGACACCCTTAAACCTTATTTGGATGAGATCGATTTGATCTTAGTCATGAGTGTGGAACCCGGAAAAGGCGGGCAGGCATTTTTGAATTCTGCTTTGGATAAGATTCGCACACTCTTCAAATGGCGGGAACAGGGCCATCATTACTGGATAGAGGTGGATGGGGGAATCAATCTTGAAACGGCAAAAAAGGTCCGTCAAGCCGGTTGTGACATCGTTGTGGCGGGTTCATTTATATTCAACCATCACGATCGCGATGCGGCGATTCGGGAGTTAGCATATGCCAAGTAAAATCAAAGTATTCACGGGACCAAACGACTATGACTTCTCACGCGTGTATTTTGAAGAAGCGGATGAATACATCGTCGGCGTCGATTCCGGCTTGGAGTATCTGATCGAGAACCACGTGACCATCGATTTGGCAATCGGGGATTTTGATTCGCTCGACCCGCGGATTTTGGCTCAAGTCGAGATGCTGGCGCATCAGATCATTCGTCTTGACCAAGAGAAAAGTATGACGGATCTCGCGTATGCGGTGGATTATCTTTATAACCACATGGATTACGATTCATTGGAAATCTATGGGGGCATCGGCGGAAGAGTGGACCATCTCATGGCCAATTTCAATCTGATGAAGCGCTACAACGTTTCATTTCGGGATGATTGGCATCATGTGTATGTGCTGACAAAAGGTCGACATCAGATACAAAACTACCATAAATACATTTCCTTTTTTGCTCTTGAGGATTGTTATGACCTCTCGCTTGAAGGTTTCAAGTATCGCTTGAACCAATATTTGCTTTCTACAAGCGATTCGCTGTGTGTGTCGAATGAGGGCAGCGGGTCGGTTGCATTCACAAAAGGCAGATTGCTCGTCATCGAAAGTGATGACTAAAAATACATGTGTGAATCACATGAATCACACAATCATCGAGGAAAATGAATCCAAGCACATTCAAGGAGCTGATCAAGATGAAAAAAATAGTAGTTCTACTGATATTTGTGTTGGCAACGCTGTTTCTGGCGGGATGTACTTTTTTGTCATGGACGCCGGCATCCACTAACACGCCAACTTATATGACTGTCTCGCGGACGACTACAGTCACGACGATACCTACGGTAGACTTGGATCGCCTGATAGACGATATATATGCGAAGATTATGGCGGATCTGTACGACGATATTCGCGATGAAGTGATCGAACAACTCGCTGATGAGCAGTTTGCTCTGATGTACGCCGATTTGCTCGATGACATCTTGACAGGAATCGCGGAAGGAGACATCACGCTTGATCCTCAGTCCGTCCTTGAAGCGATGATCGGAGTGGTTGAAACCCAAGCCCAGGCTGTTGTAGGCGTATCGAACTATGATAGCAGCGGCACCATTGATTCCATCGGCTCCGGGGTCATATACCGAAAGACGGGAAACAATTACTATGTGGTGACAAACCATCATGTGATTGAAGACAACTCATCGATTCGGATTCGCTTCTCCGATGGCTCCACATTGCCCGCAACCGTGTTGGGGTCTGACACCACAGCTGA
>JBAZGL010000097.1:0-2180 GCA_041652855.1 Candidatus Izemoplasmatales bacterium | reverse complement strand
TGATATCGCAGTCGTTCGTTTTGTATCCGAAGACACATATCAGGTAGCGCCTTTCGGTGACTCTTCGGTAGTGAAACAAGGAACCATCATCCTTGCTGTGGGACATCCCAAGGGATATGAATTCTATAATTCCGTGACCTTCGGGATCGTATCGGGAGTGAAACGCTATTTTGACACGAACGGCGATGGCATCCGCGATATGTTCGTCGGTTATATTCAACACGACGCGGCAATCAACTCCGGAAACAGTGGCGGCCCGCTTTTCAATCTGGCGGGAGAAGTCATCGGCATCAACGTCATCAAGATCGCTTCGACGGAAATTGAAGGAATGGGTTTTGCGATTCCTTCTACGCTCGTATCCGCGATTTGTGAAGATATCGAAGAGTATGGCGTATCACGTCAAATCCCCGCTCTGGGAATCGAACTATACGACATTGCGACGACGCCTTCATCCACCTTCATCCAACAGGGAATTACGATTCCTTCCCATATCACCGCCGGTTTCTATGTTAGAAATGTCGTCGTCGGATCGACTGTGGATGGCTTCGTATTACCGGGTGACATCATCGTGCAAGTGGGTGACATTGAAATCAACCGCAGTATCTATTTCACGCCGGAATTTCAGAAATATCGGGTGGGCGAAATCATTGACATCGTCTTATATCGATCGGGTGAACTCGTGACCGTCACGGTTGAGTTGAAACCGAAGGTAGGGTGATCAGAATGAGAAAAATAGCGACGATTCTTGGGTTGATGATAATCTTAGGTGCGTTTATCGGATGCCGAATGATCACCACCGACGACACACAAAGACGCATTTTGCTTCAAGAAAGTCTGACGACTACCGACCTCCCCACCACAACTCCCGTCGAGACGACACATCTCACTTCGGGGAATATGGTTGAAGTATGGAATTATGAAGATTTGTATGAGCAGGTCTATCAGCGCATCTATGATGAGATTTATCAGAATCTTTATGAAGAATTGCAGTTGAGTGATATTGCATCTTCTGAAGTCACCGATCTTATCTACCAACGCGTTCAAGCTCATATTCAGGGTTTGCTAAGTGATGGAGATATATCGATCTATATGGATGTGTTGCAGAATGCGATCTATGAGGTCGCGACACTTACGGACGCCTCCGTGGTCGGCGTGACAAGTTATTTGGGAACCGTCGGCAAATCTTTGGGATCAGGCGTTATCTATCGCTATCATGAGGAGACGGACACGTATTTTTTGATCACCAATCACCACGTCATCGAATCGGGTGACAATTTCACGGTTGTTTTTTCGGATGAAAGCAGTGTTGAAGCCATGCTTCTTGGTAGCGATGCAGAAGTCGACATTGCCCTTCTGTCCTTTTCCGGTGCGGATTTGGATCGTGAGATCACCGTTTCGATTTTGGGTGATTCCGATGCGGCACAAGTAGGCGCATTCGTCATCGCTGGAGGTAACCCGAAAGGGTATAATTTCTATGGTTCGATCACCATCGGCATTTTGTCGGGAAAAGAGCGGAAGATCGATCAAAGCAGAGTCAGATATATGCAACACGACGCATCGATCAATTCTGGCAACAGCGGCGGGCCAATCTACAATCTTTTAGGAGAAGTGATTGGCATCAACGTCAGCAAGTATGCGTCGACCGATATCGAAGGGATGGGCTTCGCCATTCCCATCAATCTCGTCAAGACCATCATCGCCACGATCGAGGCGGATTTACCCTAAAAGACATGAAAAAAGGCCTCGTTAATCGAGGCCTTTAGTTTCATTGATCGGTCTTATGCCCGGGTGACTTTCCCGCTTTTCAGTGCTCTAGCAGAAACGTATACCCGTTTGACTTGCCCATTCTCATCGACGATGCGCACCTTTTGCAAGTTAGCTTTCCAAAGCTTTCTTGTGGCGTGCATGGAATGCGATCGTTGGTTGCCTGACATAAATTTCTTTCCCGATACCGCACAGACTCTTGGCATGATATCACTCCGTTTCTGTAAAGATTTCAGCATATAATATTGTAACATACCAGCGTTAAAAAGCAAGCAATATTTTCTTTTTTTTGCGCTTGAGCTCCAAGGGAGGGAGAGAGGGATAAACTTATTGCTTTTTGGATGTCGATGTGTTAAAATGTTATTGCTTTTTTGGGTTTATCACAAAAACAATATTGCCTAGGATTTCATACTAGG
>JBAZGL010000096.1:0-4834 GCA_041652855.1 Candidatus Izemoplasmatales bacterium | reverse complement strand
ATATCACCAACGAAATCAAGAACAGACTGGAACTCGCCGCACAAGAATCAGGTGCGGATATTGTCATCACTGAAATCGGAGGTACGGTCGGCGATATCGAGTCCTTGCCGTTTCTTGAAGCTATTCGCCAGGCGCGCCGCGATTTCGGGTTTCAGAACACCCTCTATATTCATAACACCTTGATTCCTTATTTGGAAACAACCGGTGAATTAAAGACCAAACCGACGCAACACAGCGTGAAAGAATTGCGCTCTTTGGGGATTACCCCGGATGTCATCGTTCTAAGGACCAGCCATCAGATCACCAATTCCATGCGCGAGAAGATTGCTTTGTTTTGCGACGTGAAAAAGGAAGCTGTGATCCAATGTCTCAACGCACCGATTTTGTATGAGGTCGCGCTTGATTTCCAGGAACAGAATCTCGACGGCATCGTCTGTGAACACTTTCAATTGGATACTCAGCCCGCAGATATGACGGCGTGGGCTGAACTCGTTGAAAGAATTCGCAATTTGAAGGATACTCTATCGATCGGACTGGTGGGGAAATATGTGTCCTTGCACGACGCCTATCTATCCATTACCGAAGCTTTGAAGCATGCGGGCTTTCATCACGATGTGAAAATAGAGATGAAGTGGATCAACTCAAGCGAGATTAATCAAGATAATGTCGCTTCATTGCTGGGTACAGTGGATGGGATCTTGGTTCCGGGCGGCTTCGGTTCTCGGGGGATCGAGGGGAAGATTCTCGCGATCCGTTATGCGCGGGAACATAAAATTCCCTTCTTGGGTTTGTGTTTGGGGATGCAACTCAGCGTCATCGAATATGCCAGGGCGATGTGCAATTTGCCTCAGGCAAACTCCACCGAATTTGAAGCGGATACCATTTTCAACGTAATCGATTTCCTACCCGAGCAATATCACGGCATCGACATGGGGGGCACCATGCGGTTGGGGCTTTACGGATGCCGTGTCATACCGGGAACCTTGGCCGAGAAAGCCTATCAAAAACCTTTGATCTATGAGCGACATCGTCATCGCTATGAGTTTAACAACAAATTCATGAAAATCATGGCCAAACACGGCATGGTCTTTTCCGGGATCAACCCCGAGACCGAGCTGGTGGAAATGGTCGAGGTAAAAGATCACCCGTGGTTCCTTGCCTGCCAATTTCATCCGGAGTTTCTCTCGCGGCCCGATCGACCTCACCCCTTGTTTCGAGATTTCATCGGCGCGGCAAAAACGATTCGGCACACCTCGGAATGAGAGGCTGTGCCTTTTTTACAAACACCCATCGGTGAAAATAGTGGCATTATGATTATGTTATTGCTATAATGGAATACGAGGTGATTACGCATGAAACAAATAGAGGCATTCAGATCATTGGTCAAAAAGCAAAAAGCTTACGAGTATGCCATGGCGATTGTGGGTTGGGATTCTGAAACCGAAGCGCCTAAAGGCGCATTCAATCGGCGTTCCGAGATGCAAGGCGTACTCAGTAGTGAGTATTTCAAACTCGTCACCCATCCGGAAACCATCGAGATTATCGAAACGTTGTTCGCCCAGAAGGACGTATTGGATCCGATGCTTTCACGCGAGGTTCAGAAAGCAAAAAAAGCATTGGATAAAATCATCAAGATTCCTGAAAGCGAGTTCATCGACTATCAAAAATTGCTGGTGATTGCCCAAAGGACGTGGGAAGAAGCCAAAGCCCAATCCAACTATGATTTATTCAAAGATACGTTGGCGAAGATTGTGGCATACAACAAGAAATTCGTCCATTACTTCCAGCCCGATGAACACCCCTATAACGTCATGTTGGACGATTACGAAGAAGGCATGTCCATGCGCGATTACGATCAGTTTTTCGATCAGTTGAAACGCGATCTGGTGCCTTTTGTGAAAGAAGTCATCGAAGCCGCCAAGGATGTGCGCCGCGATTTCGTATTTCTGAAATACAAAGAGGCGGATCAATACCGCTTTTGTGATTATCTCATCGACGAACTCGGATTCGACCGCAATCATGGCCTGATGAAGAAGAGCGTGCATCCCTTCACGTGGAACACGTCACCCGATGACGTGCGCTTTACGACCAGATATATGGAAGATTATGGATTGTCGAGCATCTATAGTGTTATCCATGAACTGGGACACGCGTTGTATGAACAACACATCGACACGGTGTGGGATGATACATTGCTCACCCAGGGGACTTCAATGGGAATCCATGAATCCCAGTCGCGTCTGTTTGAAAACACTTTTGGACGAAGCCGCGCATTCTGGGAGCGACACTTTCCGAAATTTGCTTCGATTTTTCCCGAACAAACCAAGAATATCCGACTTGAGGATATGTACATGGCCGTCAACCACGTGGAAGCATCGCTCATTCGCGTCGAGGCTGACGAGTTGACGTATTCGTTACATATCATGATTCGTTATGAGATCGAACGTCAGTTGATGAACGGTGAAATATCGTGTGATGATTTGCCGAGAATTTGGAATGAGAAAATGGTGGAATATCTTGGAATCGAGCCAAAAGACGACGCTGAAGGAGTACTGCAGGATGTGCATTGGAGTGGCGGAATGATTGGATACTTTCCCACGTATGCATTGGGCAGTGCCTATGCGGCACAGTTTTATCATGTAATGCAAAAAGAACTTCCCATCGATGATCTGATTCGCGAAGGCTCATTTGATCAAATCAATCAATGGTTGAAAGAAAAAATCCACCGACATGGATCAAGCAAGAGCCCGAGAGAATTATTGATCGATGTGACAGGGAAGGATTTTGATCCCGAGGAGTACATCACCTATCTGAAAAACAAATACACGAAACTCTATCTGGAATAAAGGAGAAATATGATGCTCAAGAAAGAATTAATCACACAAATCCTCGAAGTAGGAATGTCAAGAGGCGCTGATTTCGCAGAAATCTTTGTGGAAGAAAAACGCACGAACAATTTACAAATGGTGGGCGGATTGGTCGAGAAAGCTACCAGTGCACATGTGCGCGGGGTCGGAATCCGTTTAGCGAAAAAGTTGCAAAGCGTATATGGATACACCAACCTATTCACCGCCGAGGCGATGCTTTCACTCGCTGAGAATCTCTCAAAGTCTTTTTCTGGTGAGGCTACACCAGTCCAACCGCTGAATGAACCGGAAATCGGTCAAAAACACCGCGTGAAGATTAACCCCAAAGATGTGTCGGAAGCGGACAAGGTCGCGCTGATGAAAACAGCACATGAAGCCGCCACAAGCGTCGACGAGGTCATCCAACAAGTCAAAATCCTCCTTTTGGATTCGGTACAGACCGTACAAATTGCAAGTAGCGAGGGACGTCACGTCATCGATGAGCGTGTCCGTGTTCGCATCCATATCAATGCGATTGCTACCAAAGACAACGTGATGCAAACTGGAGGCGAAAGTCCCGGCAGCGGAAAAGGCTATGAGTTCCTTTTTGAAGACATCGATGTCGCTCAATGCGCAAAAGAAGCGGCCAAAACAGCGAAAACGATGTTGTATGCGAAAGAATGTCCAAGTGGTGTGATGCCGGTCATCATCAACAATGAGTTTGGGGGCGTCATCTTCCATGAAGCGTGCGGACACAGTCTCGAAGCCACATCCGTGGCCAAGAACGCTTCGGTTTTTTGCGGCAAACTCAACCAAGTGGTCGCATCGCCCATCGTGACCGCCATCGACGATGGCACCATTGAAAACGCATGGGGATCCGCCAATTATGATGATGAAGGTTATCCCCAACAACGAAGAGTATTGATCGAGAAGGGTGTTTTGAAATCTTATATGGTCGATTTTCTCAATGCGAGAAGAATGGATCATACACCGACCGGTTCATCGCGTCGTGAGTCTTACAAGTACCAGCCGACATCGCGAATGAGCAATACGTTTATTGACAACGGCTCCGCGACATTCGATGAAATCATCGCAAACACTTCCTATGGTTTGTTCGCCAAGAAGATGGGTGGAGGATCAGTGAATCCCGGAACCGGCGATTTCAACTTCGCCGTGAGTGAAGGCTATTTGATTCGCGACGGGAAAATCGCAGAACCCGTCCGCGGTGCGTCGTTGGTCGGCAATGGCGCGGATATCCTGACGAAAATCGATATGGTCGGGAATAATCTCGCCAGTGCCCAAGGCATGTGCGGCTCTGTGTCCGGATCGATTCCTGCCAATGTGGGACAACCGACGCTTCGCGTGTCCGCCATCACGGTTGGCGGCAAGAAAGGAGCCGAATAAGATGAATATCGACACATTATTCCTAGAAACTAAAAAGCAAGGCTTTACGGATGTTCAAGTTTTTATTTCCGGTAACAAGGATTTAAGTATCGAAGTGTTTGAGGGCGAACTCGAAAAATACGAGATCGCCGAAAGTTCGAGCATGAATATCAAAGGCGTTTATCAAGGCAAAATGGCGTCGTATATCACGGAAGTGTTCGATGATGCCTCGATTCCCGAAGTTATCGAAAAAATGATACAGAATGCCGGAGCGATCGATTCTCCAGATGAACCGATCATCTATGCGGGCGACGCGCATTACGTACAGCTCGAAGGGGTATATAACAAGGCATTCGCAGAAGTCGATGTGCTCGACAAGATCGATTTGGTCAAAAAACTGGATGCCAGAGTGCATCAACTCGATCCCCGAGTCAAGGTGGTGGAGAGCTTTTACAGTGAATCCACGCGCAACGTGTCGTTACACAACACCAAGGGCCTCAAATTGAACGACCAAACCAATGGCGCGATGTTCGGTGCTCAAGTGATCGTCAAAGATGACAGCGATCAGCGCACGGCATTCGATCTGATCATCAGCAATGAACTCG
>JBAZGL010000095.1:3899-4935 GCA_041652855.1 Candidatus Izemoplasmatales bacterium | reverse complement strand
TCTCGTTTTACGGCCCGGTTCAAGTCCGGAAATCGCATCGGATCGCGGATGAAAAACACGGGGGTATTGTTTCCGACTAGGTCCCAGTTGCCATCTTCGGTATAGAACTTCATAGCGAAACCGCGGATATCTCTTTCGGCATCTGCCGCACCCCGCTCTCCGGCAACGGTCGAGAAGCGGACAAACATCTCCGTTTTCTTCCCGATTTCAGAAAAGATTTTGGCTTTCGTGTATTGCGTGATGTCATGAGTGACGGTGAAAACGCCGAAGGCCCCCGATCCTTTCGCGTGCATCCGCCTTTCGGGAATGACTTCACGATCAAAATGAGCGAGTTTTTCTAAATACCATACATCTTGTAAGAGAAGTGGGCCTCTTTTGCCTGCGGTCATCGAGTTCTCATTGTCATAAACAGGTGATCCAACTGCATTGGTCAGTTTCTTATTATCATTTTTTGACATATCCATACTCCTCTCCTTATTATGCTTCTATAGCCCATTATACCTTGTAATCGTTTATAATGATATGGCTTGGAGAGAAACTGGCATCATACAGGTTTTATGGCATCAATCTTCGATCAAGATCAGATCTTGGAGATTTTTTCTGCGTTTGGGTCTTGTCTGTGATGCATGGGTATAGCCCAGACTGATGATCAACCTGATGCGTTGATTCTTGGGGATCTGAAACTGAGACCGCACCGCTTTTTCATCGAACCAGCCTACGATGCATGACGACAGACCGAGTTCGGTAGCGGCCAAAGTGAGATATGATGCGGCGATTCCGATATCGATTTGGGTAACGTCTTGGTCCTTGAGTTGATTACCGATAGAAGTCATCAAGGATGGCTTCGCTTCGAGGATGACGATCATCGCCCCGGCCAACCGATTGAATGGTTGCATACACCGGCTCAATGTAGCGACCGATTCCGGATTTGTCACCAAAATAAATCGCCAAGGTTGGCCATTACAAGCTGATGGAGCCAGTCGGGTCGCCTCAAGGCATCGTGTGATGAGATGCTTCTCTATAGGTGTACCATCGA
>JBAZGL010000095.1:797-3889 GCA_041652855.1 Candidatus Izemoplasmatales bacterium | reverse complement strand
TTGCGACAACTCTCACGTTTTTCAATTAGATCAAAATAATTCATAGGGATAATTCTCCTTTTCGACATCAATCGATGATGAATGACATTCATATATGTGACATCATATTGCTTGCTGCCTGATTACTTTGATTGTATCACGGATGCTATTTATAGTCCACATTGGATACGAATACCCTGGGTATCGATGTGAGGGACAATGTGCTAAGAATCTCATGAAGTTTTTCAGAAATTGTGATACAATATATTCACGATTCATGATCATCACTAGATGTGTATCATGAATTGATTTTCATGCGCGGAGGTTTAAGATGTCATATTTGGTTATTGGAATTATCATGATCACGGTCGCGTTTCATGTGTTCGTCGAAACGTTGAACTATCGTCATCGCAATACAAGGTTGCCTGAAAATGTGAAGGACCTTTATGATGAGCACAAGTATGCTTCATGGATGCAATACACGATGGAGAATTTTCGCTTGGGCATTAGCAAAAGCGGGATCTTTGCGGTGATTTGGATAATCTTGTTTTTGAGTGGCTTCTTTGGCGTTTTGGAGCAATCAATCAACAATCTCACGCCATCTTTGACATTTCAAATCGTGATATTTGTTTGGTGTTGCTATGTCATCACTATAGGGATCAACACCCCTTTCGCATATTATCGTACCTTTGTGATTGAAGAAAAGTACGGCTTCAATAAGACATCAAAGGGATTGTTTTTCTTTGATATATTGAAAAGCCTGGTGTTGATCAGCCTTCTGGGCGGAGCGATGGTTTTGGGTTTGGCGAGTTTGTTCATCACTTTCGGTGATCGGTTGGTTGTGTTGTTGGCGATCAGTTACGGTGCGATCATTGTGGGTACCTTGTTGGTCTTTTTGCTCAACGGCATTTTCATTCGCGCCTTCAACAAGCTCAAACCGATTGAAGATGGCTCATTGAAACTCAAGATCAATGAACTCGCAAAGCGATTGGGATTTTCCATCAAACGCATCTATGTCATGGATGCATCGAAACGCTCGACCAAGCTCAACGCATTTTTTACAGGGCTTGGGAAAACACGGGAAGTCGTACTGTATGACACGTTGATTGCGAAGTTGACGGAAGAAGAGATATTGGCGGTGCTGGCCCATGAACTGGGCCATGCGACGCACAAGGATTCATGGAAACTCTTGCTTCGTCAAGATCTTCTTTTTGCGGTATATGTGCTTTTGTTTGGTGTGATTCTCGGTGTGGAAGCATTTTTTACCGGTTTTGGACTCAGTGGCATTCATTATGGTTTTGCGATGGTTTTGCTTTTGTTTCTGATTGAGCCTGTGGATATCATTCTCGGCATCTTGATGAATCATTTAAGTCGGGTCGCCGAATATCAAGCAGATGCTTATGCGAAAAAACACACGGATTCTGTTTCTATGCAAGGCGCGTTAAGAAAATTGACGGTCGCGAACTATTCGAATCTCACACCGCACCCACTGTATCAACTGCTTTACTATTCACACCCCACCATCAGCCACAGACTGTCCGCACTCGAAAAAGAACAACCATCAGTTTGAAGTGAAGGAATGTGGTTTATGTTCATGCCGATAATAAACGTACCACTATTCTCGGGTTTCATAAGCTTCGATTTGATATACTAGTTGTAAGAAGGAGAGTACCATGGATTGGTTGGTCAGAATGAATCGCGTGCTTGACTATATTGAAGCGCATCTTACAGATACGATCGATTATGACGAGATTCAACACATCTCGTGCACATCAGGCGATTTCTTTCAACGGATGTTCTCGCAATTCACAGGAATATCGCTTGGTGAATACATCCGGAGAAGGAAGTTGTCCGATGCGGCTATTCGACTTATCGACCAAAAGAAGTCTATCATCGATCTCGCGCTTGAATATGGATATGAATCATCGGACGCGTTCACACATGCTTTCAAGAAATTGCATGGCGTGACGCCGTCGGAAGCAAGAAAAAAAGCGATTTCGCTCACGTCATATCCTAAACTCTCCTTCAATATTATCATGAAAGGATCTGAAAGCATGAAATACCGCATTGTGGAAAGAGATGCATTCATTGTCGTAGGCAAAACGATTCAGACTTCACAGGAACGAAATATGAAGTTTCAGGAAATCCCGATGTTTTGGGATGATTTCAATCGATCCGGAAAGACCGAAGCGTTATGCAAGTTGAGCCTGGAAGAAAGTGTTCTGGGCGTGTGTTACGATGGAAAGCCGGATGGCACATTCACCTATATGATTGGGGTTGTTTCGGATCAAACTCCAGACATGTTTGAGACCATGACGATTCCGAAAGCGACATGGGCAGTCTTCGAGTCGATTGGGCCTATGCCCCACACCATTCAAAAAGTCTGGGCAGACATTTTTCAAAATTTCTTGCCAACGAGCGGATACGAGCATGCACCGATGGCGGATTTTGAACTTTATCCTAAGGGCTGTATCCATGACGCCGATTACTATTCGGAAGTATGGATTCCGATCGTTAAGAAGCAGGAGTAACGATATCGCTTGGTGAAAAGTCCACACCGGTATCAAGAGCATGAGGAATCTGGTTATGTTAGTAGTAGGCGATTGCCCATGAGTTGGCAATCGCTTTTCTATAAGTGCGCATGTAGGTTTGTGGTGACTAGGGGATATCCTGCCGAGATCAACCCTTGTTTTTCAAACCAATCAAACAAAGCTAAGTAAATACATCAATCTTTTCTTTTCATTGTGGAGATTATATTATATAATTTGATACGAAATTTGTTATTTTGAAGACACATATCTAAGATAGACCATAGGAGGCCTTGTATGTTTATCATTATCCTTTCGACCATCATTTTTGTTGCTTTAGTTGTGTTTTGTGTTTGGAACCCGAGAACTAACCGTATCAGAGTAAGAAAAAGCGTGTTTTTTACACCGCTTGTATACCTGCTTGTTTTCACCGCGGCAATCACGAAAATCAGTGCGAATCAAGTCGGAATTGTCTACCATCCGTTTCAAGGTGGTATCCAGGATCAAGTGTTGACCGAAGGCTTCAAATTGAAAAATGTTTTCTCGACCGTTACCAAGATTGGAACGACCAACCGTACAGCTTTC
>JBAZGL010000095.1:0-787 GCA_041652855.1 Candidatus Izemoplasmatales bacterium | reverse complement strand
AGTTGCGGGTCAAACAAAAGATAGCATCTATGCGAATTTTATGCTTACGATCGTATATCGAATCGAGACACAAAATGCCGGTCGCTTCTTCAAAGTGACCGGAGATAAGGACATTACCCCCGAACAACTGAACTCGATCACCAAGGAAGCGTTGCAATCTGCCACAACGAACTTTGATATTTACGGCATCTTGGGAGAAGACTTGGAGACCGTCAGATTAGATTTTACTCAGCGGCTGTCAAATCTCTTGACGACTAGGTATCATATCACGCTTGTGTCCGCTTCGTTTGATGATATTGATGCAGGTTCAGAGATTGAAAGGATCATTCAAGACAAAGCTCAAGCGATTCAACAAATTCAAATTGCCGAACAAGAACGCCAAAGAGCCCAAGTCGAAGCTGAAACAGCCATCATCCGCGCCACTACGGATGCGCAAGTCATCATTATCACCGCTGAAGCGCAAGCCGAAGCTCAAGTTATTTTGAACAGCGTCACCGTGAATGCGATCAATCAAATGTATCTCGGGCAGTTCAGCGATGAACAAGATTCGTCGACCCCTGAAGTGTATGGTTATTTGACAATCCAGGAAATAACTCAGACGATTCTCAAGCAATTGTATTATGATACATGGGACGGAACCTTGCCCACAGTCATCGCGGATGGGTCAGGAATCATCATCAACCCATAAGCTATATCTTTTTCTTTTAATCTTTATAGATTTATTTTGTCTGTAGAATGTGCATCACAAAAAGGAGTTTGATCATGAGTTCGTGATAAAATTCCTTTT
>JBAZGL010000094.1:2953-4953 GCA_041652855.1 Candidatus Izemoplasmatales bacterium | reverse complement strand
TCCGGACGCATCTGTCATATTCGTCGGCATCTGAACCGATCGCTTATCCGTGTTATTGTTCTGCATGATGTTTTGGTAGTGGGTATATGACTGATAACTGAAAGAATATCCAAAAGACAATTTTTGCTGCCCATAGGCAGTTTTGATCATTTGGATAGAACGTTTCAATAAACTGATTTCGATTTTTTGATTTCCTCGTATGATGAAATGCTTGCGTTTTTCGAGTGGATTCACATCATTATGTTCGCTGACACACCGGTTGACAATTGTGAACCCCCATAGAAGCAACAAAATGATCATGATAACCGCGAGATACCGAGAAAAAACTGAAAAATCACCGAAAAGGTGAATGCTAATTACGTAGATGGTCAGGCCTGTAAAGGCGATTAACCACTTTTTTAGTCCGTAGAGAAACAATTTTTTCATGACCATCACTCGCTTCCGTTGTCTTTTCTCCGTTGACTGCAGCAGTACACTTGTTAATCTTTAATTCAATTTACCTCATATTTATTATTTTCTTACTATTTCCAATAAATTACGACACATGTGTGTAATTATTCTTATCTGTATATTATTATATAGGGTGGTATGAAGTCAAAACAGCGCGGATATGTCGTACTTTTAGAAAAAAGAGCAGAATCACTCGTTTTCGAGTTCTGCTCCTTCAACTTATACAATGCTCTTTTTAAGATACCTGAGAATAAACATATCATATACAATCTTGAAATCAGATTCAATCAGCGAAGTGAATTTATCGATCTTTTTCTTGTTTCCTTCCATATGCAATACGTTGTAACATCTGAATAATGCTTCTTCATGTGCGGCGAATTCTTCAAGCTTGAAATGTGCTAAGGCTTTATAGTAAAAAAAGTAATCCATCAAATAATACTGTTTGAATAGTATTCCTCTTTGAATTCCCAAGTCACAAAAACGAATGACTTTTGGATAATCTTTATGAATCCCACTGATTTGTGCCAACCTCATCAAAATAAGGAATGTCGCATGATTACCGCCGCCACTCATAATTGACTCTTTGTTATCATATAGTTGAGTTAATTTCTTAAGCAATTTAGTTTGTTCGTCCTTGCCAACTATACTCATCAAGAAACTGAGAATCAGGATTTCGACGTCAGTGAAATAATTTTGCTTTAAAATCGTAGGGTAATTGACTAAACCTTGAGTCTTTGAGATTGCTTCTTCCTTTGACAACTTTCCTGAATACAAATCGTTCATGATGAGTGCGTGCTTATGGTACATCTTTCGCTCTTCATCAAAGATAGTTTCTTTGTCTAATGAACTTTTAAGTTCATTGACTTGAGTAATATCCTTGTTGACAACCGCATTATATAATCGATCTAGCATCTCGGATTGATTTTGCATTTCACGTTCGAATTCATTCATCAATTTTTTAGTTGGAATCCCTAGTTTTCTTGCGAAGTGATCGATTTTTTCATAGGTGATTTCACATTCACCACTTCTATATCTCTGATATTGACGTAAAGAACAGACTCCATCAACAAACGATTCTTGTGAAATCTTTCTGCCGTATCGAATTTTTTCTAAGTAATTGCTAATTTCCATTGAATTCACGTAAAAATCACCTTCTTAATTAAAAAATACGACATATCCGCGCTGTTTTGAATCGTTTTTTTGATTTATGATATAGGCAGAAGATTTGAGAGGAGCGAAATAATAATGAAAAAAATCTTAAAGGTTGCATTACTCGTCGTGATAGCATTTGCATTGATTCTTGGAAAAGGCTTGAACACTCAAAACAAATCGAACACTACCCCGAACAATGAAGTCACATTAGTTGATTTCGATAATTCAGGTGATCCCGAATTCGTATCTTTGTACTAATACGATATGTGATTTTGAAAGGATGAGTGGACAGAATGCAAAGACAAGAATTTATCGTTGAATTGGGTGGTATTATCGGCACGATTCACACCTACACCAGAAATCCATTCATGGTCGGCTACACACGGGAACTCAAAAAG
>JBAZGL010000094.1:0-2943 GCA_041652855.1 Candidatus Izemoplasmatales bacterium | reverse complement strand
GAAAAAAATCTTAAAGGTTGCACTACTCGTGGTTATAGCGTTTGCATTTATTATCGGAAAAGGATTGAACACTCAAAGCAAGATTCACACTGTCTCAAACGACGAAGTCACATTGGTGGATTTTGACAATTCAGGAGAACCAGAATACGTTTGTTGGTTCTAATCTGGATACGATTGAAAGGATGAGTGGACAGAATGCAAAGACAAGAATTTATCGTTGAATTGGGTGGTATTATCGGCACGATTCACACCTACACCAGAAATCCATTCATGGTCGGCTACACACGGGAACTCAAAAAGGCCATTCGGCAAAACGACACCGACACTACTAAGATTGTCCTGGATAAGGTAATCAATTGGTACAATGATGAGATAGACAAGATTGAAAATGACGAGTATATCTTCAACAAGAATATGCATAAGAAGGCTTATGATATTCTTCTTGAGTACCGCCAGTCATTGAAATCCTAAACGCCCGGAATAACCGCCCCAGATCTATTTCTGGAAGGTATTTCTCCTTGGAAACAATTATAACATTTTTTCAAAAAATATCGATATCTAATTGAATAATAGGCGCTATACTTCTGATTCTTATGCGCCAAGAAAGTTTTAGCGTGGCCCGAATACGCTAAAGCTTTTTTTGTTTGTGGCTAAAAAAAACACGGGAATCCCGTGGTTGAAAACATCTGGCAGGGCTAGAAGGATTCGAACCTTCGGTCTCGGAGTCAGAATCCGATGCCTTAACCACTTGGCCATAGCCCAATGAAAATATTGTCTTTTATAAGTTTATCATGAAACACGCTAAAAGAATAGTATCTATTTCTCTGTAAACTGAATTTTCCTTCGTCCCATCCTTGAAAATAGTGAAGCATTACCTATAAGGGTGCTTACATATCATGGAATAAACCATAGAAGGAAACGTTTGAAGAATCGAAAGCATGTTCAAGTTTATTTTGCAGCACCGTCAATTAGAAAGTCAGCAATGCCCATATTTGCAGTTACAGGAGAATGATCTGGAAAAATTCAGTATAAAAAGACTCTGTAAAGACGCACAGATTGCTCACGGGTCTTTTTATACCTATTTTGACAATAAAGAAGACTTCATCGATTATGCATTTCATGATCAGATCAAAGTGAAACAAGCTGAACGGGCAAAAATGATGAACTCAGCAGATAGTTGGTGTGAGTTCGTCGGCAATTTGTATATGACGCTCTCAAAGGTGATTCTAACCAAAAAAACTCATTATACATTTATCGACTATATCATTTATG
Organism: Candidatus Izemoplasmatales bacterium; assembly: GCA_041652855.1. GTDB lineage: Bacteria > Bacillota_I > Bacilli_A > Izemoplasmatales > Hujiaoplasmataceae > JAAYZB01. The sequence continues at coordinate 1,671 of JBAZGL010000094.1, read as the reverse complement.
AACGAAACTACGATATCGACAATCCCATCAATCCTTATGCACACACTTATATCCAAATCGCAAATGAGTATAAACATCTATTTCTGCTTCAGGATGACGAATACATTTTTCGGGTGTTAGCTGTTTCGCGAATCTTTCTCGAACAAGCTCTGATGAATACAGACGAAAACAAGAATCTTTCTGTGACGAAAGACTTGTTGGTCAAGGATTTGCTCATTTATACAAAGGGACTCAAGGATCACATTTTGAATGAACAAAGGTTCGATTAAATACCATTCCATTTTGTTATATTCCACATTTTTCTTCATAGTATGATTTGTGCCCAGTCATAATTTCAAACTAATATCAACGAATAATACTTCATTTCTTGAACTTCCGATTCATTGTGTTGTTTATCGGAATGAACGATGCGCAATCATCTATGGTCTTACTCAATTGTCATGATGTCTGTCAAGAAAGAAATGATTCATAAAAAATAAAAAACTCTATCTTTTACATTTTCCTGTAAAAATAGAGTTTTTTCCTCATATAGTGGTGCGGTTGATGGGACTTGAACCCACACGTCATAAGACACTACCGCCTGAAGATAGCGCGTCTGCCATTCCGCCACAACCGCACTGGCCGCAATCATTATTATATCACAAACTCTCCAAAAGGAAAGAAATAATTGATTCCAATAGAATCAAAAATCTTTCGTTATTCGCGTATTTATGATATGATTCATAATGCATGATTCTTATGCTTACGGAAGGTGGGTTAGCCAGAATTGAAAGATGAACGTCAGTACCGTACTCCATTTTTTACCAAACTCAAAAATTACGGCACCAGCGATGTCGCTCCCTTTGATGTGCCAGGTCATAAACTCGGGAGAATCAAGAATGATCTGCTCGACTTTATCGGACCGAATACTTTCCGTTTGGATGCGAATGCCCCTATCGGCCTGGACACCCTGAGTAAACCACAAGGAGTGTTGCGTGAAGCAGAAAAATTGATGGCTTCAGCGTTCAATGCGGACAAGAGTTTCTTTTTGACCGGAGGCACGACGACCGGAATTTTGGCAATGATTATGGCCACATGTCGTGCCAATGATAAGATTATTCTACCTCGAAACGTACACAAATCCGTCATCAACTCCCTTATTCTAAGTGGAGCGATTCCTGTTTTTGTGAAACCCGATATTGATATCGAACTAGGAATCGCCAACGGTGTGTTTTGCGAGACTTATGAGGATGCGATCCAAAATCATCCTGATGCGAAAGCGCTGTTCATCATCAATCCAACCTATTTCGGTATCGCATCCGATATCGAAACCATCACGAAGATCGCTCATGAAAATGACATGCTTGTCCTTGTAGACGAAGCCCATGGAGCCCAGTTCTACTTTTCCGATCGGTTGCCCATGACCGCAATGGATGCGGGTGCGGACATCAGCGCGACATCAATCCATAAAACAGGCGGCTCGTTCACGCAAAGTTCTGTCTTGCTGACGAAAGGGAAACGCATTGACCACCTGCGGCTGAGATCCACGTTGAATATGTTACAAAGCACTTCTCCCAGTTCTCTGCTCATGGCATCACTCGATGTTGCTAGAAAGACGATGTATTTTGAAGGAAAGCGGCGCATCGATAAACTCTTGAATATGGCTGAGAAGACCCGAATGGCATTGAAGAG
>JBAZGL010000093.1:0-5007 GCA_041652855.1 Candidatus Izemoplasmatales bacterium | reverse complement strand
AATGCCTTGATGGCGTTTTTGGGAGATGTCATCACCGATGGTGTGATCGAGTATGTCATCGCCACCCATCAGGACGCCGACCATATCGGCGGAATGGATGTTGTTTATGCGGCGTATTATGTCGAAAACACGATCCTCTATTCTACACCCTCTTCCATCGCGACATCTTTGCGCAATAGCTTTGAAGCGATTGTAGAAGATGAAGAAGGTACGATTTATTATGTCTATGATATCATCTCTGAATCAGGGATCATCGACCTGACGCACGGGGTATCGATGGTGTTTTATGATACCACTTACTTGACGACTGCGAATGCGAATGCCTCGAGCATCGTCTTTGTACTCGAAGCATTCAACACGCGGATTTTGTTCAACGGCGATGCCGAAGGCAATCAGGAGTCGGTCTATGCACCGCTTGTGGGCGATGTTGACATCTTCAAGATGGGCCACCACGGCGCAGCCGCAGGCACCACGACGAACTTGCTCAACCATATCACCCCAGAAGTGGCGATTGTGACCAACGGTAACTTCCTCGGCAACCAATTCTCGCATCCGACATATGATGCGCTGGCGCGCATCTATACCTATTCCAATCTCGTTCCGGTCTATTCGGTGACTGGCGGCAACGGTTCGAGTTCGGACCGCATGCAAGAACGCAATGGGACCATCACCGTGACGGTTTCTCCTTCGGGTTATGCCATTGCTTCCGAATATTACGGTAACAATCCGCTTGAACTGAGTGCGACGAGCTACTGGAATGATTCAAGCAATACCCATCGTGCCCTTGGCTATTACTACGCAGATGCCACAGGTTTGAGTGAAGAAGCAGCAATCCGTTATGCGCTGAACCAAATCATATCTGGTCACACTTCGATTAGTTATTCAAATTTAATCGTTCCGATGCGCAGTATCTATGAAGATCCCAACAATTCAAGCAATGTTCTTTTGTTCTACACCAATCGTAGTCAATCAAAATATACTGATGGAGGAGGGGTCGATGAATGGAATCGCGAACATGTATGGGCGCAATCACATGGCATCGATGGCGCAGCGCCTGCATATTCTGATCTTCATCACATTCGCCCGACGGATGCGAGCGTCAACTCAGCCCGTGGTGATCTTGATTTTGGCGTCGTGAGTCCCCACAATTCCTCAACGCTTGTCAGTGACACTTATGGAGATGTCTTAACATATAATTATCGGAGTTCTAGTTATTTTGAACCACGAGATGAAATCAAGGGTGATGTGGCACGGATTCTGTTCTACATGGTCGTGCGGTATGAGGGTTATGGATCCGAACCGGATCTCGAACTCGTCAATGGCACCACCTCATCGACATCCAACAACCTCGGCGACCTTGCGACGTTGTTATTGTGGCACTTGATGGATCCTGTAGATGATGCTGAAAGAGAGATCAACAACCGAATTTATCAGTATCAACATAATCGCAATCCCTTTATCGATCACCCAGAGTGGGTCGATTTGATCTTTTCTGATGGAGGATCATCATGAGAAAATTCCGCTTTTTGCTGGTGATTGTCGTACTCGTGTTCTTCATTGGGTGCGAAAATCTAACTTCGGCACCTTCATCGACTTCACAGCCTCCTCTGACCTCAAACCTGCTTGAGACAAGTGTGGTGACCACGACGACGAAACGTATTATCACGACACCGCCGCCTACGACGCACCTGTCGACCAGCCCATCCATGACGACGCAATCGACCTCTGCGCCGACGACGATTATGCCGACCACTCAAATGTCCACATCGATGCCTTCCCATACGACCCATGTGATGACAACTCCTGTGACCTCGATCCCAACTACCACCATTCCGCCCACAACCGATGCAACCACCACTCAGTCTACAATCAGCCATTCTGTGACTTTGTCCTATGACAAAGTCACAGAAGCGGACCTTCATGTCGACTTCACAGAAACGGATTTCACGGTCACGGCGATCCTCACAGTTTCAGGCACGCCGCTTTTTGAAGGGGATGGAGAAGTCAACGATACGGGGATCGTGTTGTACGTGTCTTTCCTGGAGGCGCATCAAGTCGGGAAACACTATTATCTTCTAGAAACGACCAGCGGCATCATGGAGTTATGGATTGAAATCGATGATACCCGCAAACCAGAACTGATTGGCTCCTACACCATCACGTATGAAACGGGTGTCGATCTTGTCTTGACATTCGAATTATATGAAGGCAGTATATTTGGTGTATCAGGTAATGGGATCACCCAGAGCGAGTAGGTGATTGAGGGAAATGTCGTGACGATCGACATCGACTTTATCGAAATGAAGTTTTTTGAAACACCGGAACGCCAATCATTGATCATCAGTGTCACCTTGCTCTATCCCGAAGGTGTGTTTGTGGCGCATATTTATATCTATCAGCCTTAATCGTCGATCATATGTCAGAGGATCTGAAAGCGATGCTTTCGGATCCTTTTTGTTTTGACAAGGAAAAAAACACATGATATACTATCTGTGACTGATTTCTTTGATTTGGTCACAAGGAGGAACTTATGCCTAAAGCATTCACAAAACCACAAAAGGAAATGATCGAAGCACAACTCATTCAGGCGACCATGGCACGACTCAACCGCTTGGATGAGGAGAAGTTGACGGTAGATCAGTTAGTTCGGGATGTCGGGATTTCCAAAGGCGCTTTTTATCTCTTTTTTGATTCGAAAGAGGCTTTGATCTTCCGCACCATCGTTTCCTTCCATGATTTGGTGGAAGCAGAAATGCAGGAGTTGATCATGAAGAGCGGAACGAAGGATCAGAAGGCACTATTCATCGATATCATGAACGCACTGTATGCATCCGTTCAACAAGCCCCTTGGCTTTTAAAACTTGAGGGTGCGATGTATCAGGATCTCGTCAAAAAAATCGACCAAAATGCACTGGATGCACATCTAGAGAAAGATCAGGAAATGACCAAGCGCATGATGGAACTTTTCGGAATCGCAGATCGTGATGCGCCGTTGGTATCCGCGCATCTGCGCGCGATTTTCATGTTGCTATTGCACAAAAAAGAAATCGGGGAAGCATATTTTGACATTGTCGTTTCTCAACAAATATCCTGGCTCGCAGACGGCCTTTTTGGGAGGGCATCATGATTGAAATTCGTACTTTGAACTTTGCGTATCACAAAACACGGGTCATCAAAGACATGAATCTCACGATTCATAAAGGGGAGATTTTCGGACTACTCGGTCCTTCGGGTGCTGGGAAGAGCACGGTTCAACGGATTATGATTGGATCCTTAAGAACCTATGAAGGGTCTGTCAGGCTTTTCGCTAAAGAAGCCAAGGAGTTGAAGGATCGTGATTATCACCTGATTGGCGTTCAACCTGAGGTCCCACAGTTTTATTCAAAATATACCGCCTTGGAGAATTTAAAATTCTTTTCTTCCATGTACGAAGGGGTTGAAGTGGACATCTCGTATTGGGTGAAACGTGTGGGCTTGGAGGAAGATATCCACAAGCGTGTCAGTGATTATTCCAAAGGGATGAAGACCCGACTCAATTTTATTCGTTCGGTGCTCCATCATCCCAGTATCTTGTTTTTGGATGAACCGACGAGTGGATTGGATCCCATCAATCAGAAGATCATCAAGGACATCATCCAAGAGATGAATGCCTTGGGAGTCACGATCGTCATCACGACGCATAACATGAAAGACGTGGAAGATTTGTGTCATCGGATCGCATTCATCAACCATGGGAAGATCTTAGCTGAAGGTGCAATCAATGAGTTTCTTCATGCTTCGCCTTTGCACCAGATCCGCGTGGTGGTTGAAGATAGCGGGTTACTCGAGACCGAAGTGGTGGAACTGAAGCATTTGTTTACAGATAAATACAAGGATTTAGCCGAGAAGAACAAGATCCGTTTGATTCAATCGGATGCTTCGAGTCTGAATGATGTGTTCATTCGCTTGGCGGAGGAGGGGGATGAGGAAATTGTTCAAAAATCTTTGGAATGATTTCCGTTTCTTCTATAAATACCGGATCCTGCATGTGTATATCCTCATCCTGCTTTTTTATTGGTTTCTGCTTTCCATCTTTGATGGTGAGATGCTCATCATTCTCAAGCGCGTGCTTCTGTTCAGCGAGCCCATCGTCCTCGGTTTCTTCTTTATGGGTGGCATCTATTTGATTGAAAAGCAAGAAGGCATCATCGAGGAGATGTTGGTGACGCCAAGGAAGATATTTCATTACTTTCTTGCCAAACACCTCGCCTTTTTGTGTGTGGGTATCGTCCTTGGCACGATCATTAGTCTCATCCGCACGAATGAATTCTCGTTCGGCTTGTTATTGACATTGTTTTTGTCCAACGTGCTATTTACGTCATTCGGAATCTTGGTGTCGCTCAAAGCACAAAACGTCAATCAATACATTCTTATCTCTATCGGCTTTTCGTTCTTGCTGATGATTCCTTTTGGGTTGATGATCCTCTTGGGCAATCCTTTCTATTTGATTTACCATCCTTTTGGCCTCATTTACTTGTTGGCGATCCATCCGTTTGTCATCATTCCGTATGCGGAGGGATGGTTATGGCTCTTGTTGGCATCACAAGTGGTTATGATGTTTCTGGTGATCTATCGCATTTTTTCAAGACATGTGAGGTTCGGAAGATGAGCACCGTCAGGATATTCATCAAGCATTCCATCAGGATGATCTTCAAGGATCCCATGTTGATCCTGCTTCTTGTGTGTCCACTGCTGATTGCTTTTGTGTTCAAGGCGGGAAATGAGATTTTGGCTCCTGTTTTGATGAATGCCTATGCCTTTGATCTGAGCCCATACCACGCATTCATCGATTTCTTTGTCCTGTTTCTCGGCAGCATGATGATGGGTGTCGTGACCAGTTTTGTGTTGATCGATGAGAATGACGAGGGCGTGAGTCGCTATTATGAGATTACCCCGCTGGGTAAGAAGCGTTATCTCATATATCGCATCGGTATCCCGTGGATGATCTATACCATCGAGTTCTGTCTG
>JBAZGL010000092.1:0-5079 GCA_041652855.1 Candidatus Izemoplasmatales bacterium | reverse complement strand
ATCGTTATAGGCTTTTTGGTTGGCGTTCGCAATGACTTCCTTTTCCAAAATCGCCTTGACTTCAAAGATGCTTTCTTTTCCAGTGAATGTCGGTTTGATCGTAGTTTCTTCGGCTGAATCTCGAAGCGCTTTCTTGACGGCGATGGAAACCTGGATGTTGTTGCGTTTGAAAATCCGCCCATTCATGATGAAACGGTTGAGCCGCGGACGCAACGCCAACACGCGGACAACAGCTGCCACCACGATATCCATATAAGTCAGCCGTAGCTGGTCTTTGCGGCGTTTCTCGAAGATGTAGTCATCCATTCCCTTGCAATTGATTTCATATAGTGACATCACCTGCGCATCATTACGCTCCGGCATAATGTGCGGTGTCAACTTCATGAACGGGTCAATCGTCTTGATTCGCTTCCCATCACTTCTAAAACCAAACATTGTCATTCCCCCTTAATTTCGCGTACATTTGATTTTATCACAATTATTTATTCAATTCAATATCCATTCGCCATTTGTGGAAAACAGCGATTTTTTCTTGTTTTTTAACATTCTTAACGCTATAATTGATATATCTATGCATTTTGAGGTGATCCCATGAATTTCAAGCGAATTACCTATGCCATCATCCCTTTCCTCGTCGTCTGCCTCCTGCTCCTCATCACGTATTGGGGAAATCAATGGTATTCTGAAGCCAACGGAATCGTTGGCACCGATCTCAGCATCATCTTCCTTCGCTTCAATCAATGGGTACCGTTCATTCCGGCATCCATCTATCCTTACGCCATCGCCTATCCTTTTTGGATGCTCAGCTTCTTTTACATCGCCTATCGTTCCAAAAAGAACATGTACACGATTCTCGTCCTCGTCCTCATCACTTTCACGATATGTGGCATATCCTATTTCTTTTTCCAAACCGATGTGCAAGCATGGCGGGAGACTTCAGGACTCTTCACCCGCAATGATCTCAATTTCACCGAAAGCTTTGTAAAAACCATCTATGATGCTGCGGGTCCACGCAACGCCAACCCCTCTATGCATTGTTTGATGTCATGGTTATGCATCTTGGGCGCGCGAATGGATAAGAAGATGCCCAAAATCGCCAAGATCGTGATTTGGGTATTGGGCATCGCCATCTGCGTCTCAACCCAGACGATGAAACAGCACTATATCATCGACTTGATTACGGCGCTGGCGATCGCTGAGGGTTTCTACTGGCTTGTCAAAGGCAGGAAAATCGTCATGCATGTGGAACAATTCTTCACCAAAATCAACCGCAAGCTCAACTGGGACTGGGAAGAATAAAGCTTATAAAACCAATGAAAAACTCCGAAAATGTCGGAGTTTTTTTATGTTGTTTCGGGAATATCGATGATGCGCATCGTGTTTGTGGATCCATGTTCCTGACCCCATCCGGAAGTGATGATGATGGTCGCTCCGGGTTGATAGCCGAAATCTTTTGCGACTTCAATCGCGGTGGTATCGTAGAGGCGATAATCCGTCACGTTTTTTTTCAGTGTGGCGAACACCCCCCAGTAGTAAGATAATCTTTGACATGTTTCAATGTTGTCCGTGATTGCGATGATCGGAACTCCGGGACGAAATTTGCACATCCGTTTCGCCGTGCCGCCCGTCTCCGTAAATGCCACAATCACCTCTGCCTTTGGCAAACTCAAGACCGTTTGGCTGACTGCGATTCCGATGGCATCATTGATCGTTTTTTGTGAACTTTTGATCGCACGTTCCAAACGTTCATCATAAGGAATGATCTCCTCGATGGCTTTCGCGATGGTGTTCATCGTCATCACTGATTCGATTGGATATTCTCCCGCCGCCGTTTCTCCGGAAAGCATGATGGCATCGCTGCCATCGAGAATGGCATTTGCGACATCGCTCGCCTCTGCGCGTGTCGGACGGGGGGAAAACATCATTGACTCCAACATGTGCGTCGCGGTGATGACCGGCTTCCCGCACTCATTGGCCCGATGGATCAATTTCTTCTGGTAGATCGGCACCAGTTGCGTCGAGACCTCGACACCCAGATCGCCTCTGGCGACCATGATACCGTCGGCCACCTCGAGAATTTCATCGATATTATCCATGCCTTCCTGATTTTCGATCTTGGCGATGATCTCGATGCCCGTGCATCCGGCATCCTTCATGATCTCGCGCACTTGAAGGATATCATCTTTGCGTCTAACGAATGATAAGGCGATCATATCAACATGCTGTGATACCGCAAACAGAATATCTTCACGGTCCTTCTCCGAAACGAAGGGCATAGTCAATTTCACATTGGGCACATTCACACCTTTACGGCTCTTGATGATGCCTGAATTGTTGACGACGCATCGCATCCGGTCCTGCTCGGAAGACAGCACGGTCAGACGCATTTTGCCATCATCAATCAGAAGGTAATCCCCTGCCTTGATATCGTCGAACAACGGGTCGCAGGCGATATGGAATCGCTCTTCGTTTCCAAGAACCGGTTCTTTGACGACATCGACGAGATCGCCCTTCTTAAAGAAAACTTGATTATTCTCAAATAAACCCGTACGAATTTCCGGGCCCTTGGTATCTGCCATCACACCGACATATCGGTTCAGCTTCTTTGCCTCGCGCCGAATCCGTTCGATTCGGGATGCGTGCTCGCTTTCCACACCGTGTGAAAAATTGAGTCGACCGACATTCATGCCAGCCTGAATCAATTTTTCAATCATCTCATCGGAATCAACCGCCGGACCGATGGTACATATGATTTTCGTTTTCCGTTTCATCGCTTGCCCCCCTTGTTCATGATATCACTGCTATTATACCATAAATGGATGTCATTGATGACGTCTGGTATCCATCTTTGTATCCATATACTTCTGAAAATCATCGGGCATCGGTGAATCTACCCGTGTCCACCCCCGGGACTCAGGATGGAGAAATGTGATTTCTGCAGAATGGAGCATCACCCGTTCACAGGGTCGCTTGGCTCCATAGATTCGATCGCCGACCAACGGATGGCCGATGGCGGAAAGATGGACACGGATTTGATGAGTTCTTCCCGTCTCGAGCACGACTTTGAGCAAGGTCCAATCATACCCATATGCCATCACACAGTACCGTGATCGCGCCGCTTTTCCACTTCTGGAAACGCGATAGACGTTGTTTTGATGACGATCCTGGCCAATGGGGAAGTCGATCGTGCCTTGGGTGGTTTTTACTCTTCCTTCGACGAGACAGAGATACGCTCTATGGACATCCACATGATTCCAATGCCGGTCAAGGAATGCATGCGCCAGAAAATGCTTGGCGAACAAGATGGCCCCTGTGGTGTCCTGATCCAAACGATGCAGATAACGCACCGATCGATTCAACCCTCGGGACTCGAGGAACGCGGCGGCCAAATTGGCCAACGTGCCGTGCTCGGACTTGTGTTCGGGATGAATAATCATCTTCGCGGGCTTTTCGAGGACATAGACCCATTCATCTTCATACAAAACATCGACAACCCCTGAATCCGGAACATAGTCTATCTGATCGAAAGGGGACACATCGATTTCCAGCACATCGTGTGCTTGAAGCTGGCTATCCAACCTCAAAGATTCGTGGTTTCTTTGAATGCATTTCTGGTTCTCGATGATGTTGATTTTTTTCTTCGCAAGCGAAAAATCGGCGAGAAACTCACCGAGGGTCAACCCAGAATATCGTGGATGGATGGAATAGAGAAAGATTTCGCTCATCGCTTCAATAGATCCGTTTGTCGGGAATCGCACCGCGAATCCCTCCGCGGGGATCATCGACATCTTTTTCATAGCGTGGAATCACGTGGATGTGCAGATGATTGATCGTTTGCCCTGCGCTCTTTCCTTCGTTGATGCCGATGTTGAAGCCGTCGGGCTGATAGATCTGAATCAGGTTTTCCCGCATCGCTTGCAATGCTTGAAACAATGCGCTTTGTTCCGCTTCTGTCGTTTGAAACAGGTGATCGACATGGCGTTTGGGAATGATCAGCATATGCCCGGGAGATACGGGATATTGATCATAGATTGCATAGACGTATGGGTTGTCGTATACGTGGTCTTTCGATGAGGCTAACGTACAGAACACACACGTATTCATTTGTTCCTCAGGACGATATAGAGACCGAAAATGATCAAAATGGCAGGAATGAAAAAGCCACGGACATTCCAACCATTCGCTTCAAGCAAGAAATAGACTCCGAGAACACCCAAAATGGCGTTCCCTGCCGTGATTCCTTGCCGAACCATCGACAACCCCGCGGGGATGATGAGCAACAACGTCCACCAACCGTCGATGAGCAAGGTGAAGCGAAAGATGTCGAGTCTGTCCAGTAAGAACATGACGCCAAACACGATTAATAGAAACCCTACAATTCTTCTTTGATTTTGCATAGAATATCCTCCTTTAGATGGTCATGGATCAATCCATATTTCTGATGATGTATCGCTTTCAGCATCATAACGATCAAAGGACTACTTTTCTTCATCTTGCCACTGCACCATCGCAGAGGAAGTCTGCACGCGTACATGGGCGATTCTGCCTTTGACGATGACCTTGAAGCGCACATCTTTGATCTTCGACGGCAATCTCGTGTCCGCCATCAACATCTTCCCAGCATGTTTCAAACCACAGAATCCATAGATCAAGGCGAGGTAACTCGCCGCCGCCGCCGACAGATGACTGTCAACGGGAATCGACGCCTGCGCTGGTTTGTCCAACCCCAACATATCTATTTGCGCGTTTCTCAGAAATGCGGAATACATATCGTTCGCCTGGTCGATTTCCGAAGCCACCTGGGCAAACATCGAGAAGTTGAGACTCGAACCGTGGTCCGTCCTGGGTTCATAATACGTTAAGTTGGCTCTTTTTTCCACCCGGGTGAAACGCTCGGGACACAGAGCCATCAAGCTGATAATTCCGGGTTGCCGAACGATTTGAGTCGTTTTCGCCAATCCGTTCGGGCCGCCAAGTTGGTCTTGTGGGTGTTTCAAACGACGTTTCAGGTTTTTCAAAGAAATGTCCTCGAGCGCGAAATAACCCGGAAATATTGGAAAGAAAGTTGAAAAAGATTTT
>JBAZGL010000091.1:0-5080 GCA_041652855.1 Candidatus Izemoplasmatales bacterium | reverse complement strand
TGGAAGAGTAATCGAACCCGAGAAAAAAGCGAATAGACGGCGGTGCAAGTCTATCAGAAAGGTCGATGAATGTCACCACAGAGTTGATGGTGCGAAATGAGTAGTTCCATCCGTCGCCGGCGTTAACGGATTTGAGTGCCGGCCATGCCGGAACAAAGGTGGTACCGCGATCATGATCGTCCTTTTCTGGGGCGATTTTTCTTTTTTAGAGGAGTAAAGCATGGAACAGACGAGTTATATCAAATATTTGCGAGACATGGTGAAAGACAACAAAGTCATCTTGTGTGCCACAGCGGTTGTCGTGGTCAACGAAGATAATCAGGTGCTTCTGCAAAAGCGTAGCGACAACAAGAAATGGGGGCTTCCCGGAGGCTTGTTGGAAATGGACGAATCCATCCTTGATTGTGCGATCCGCGAAGTGAAAGAAGAGACGAATCTCGATATCGAGATCACGCGCTTCCTAGGTGTATTCAATAATCCACAGATGCGATGGAAAGAGAAGGACGAAGCGCGTGTGATTGCCTTTGCGTTTGTCGGCAAAGTCATCGGCGGTGAACTCAAGATTAACGACGAAGAGTCGCTAGAATTTCGATATTTTTCCTATGAAGACGTGCCGGAAGTGCATGCTCCGGATAATCAGGAAGCAATCCGTGCCTATTTTGAAGGCAAGAGACACCTTATAGAAGGAGTGGGTTTCGATGAGTGAGATGAAACAAAAATACGACCACCGCGAAGTGGAGCAAGGCAAATATGATTTTTGGCTTCAAGGGGGATTCTTTTCGGCGAATCAGACGCAAAAAGAGCCCTTCACGATTGTGATTCCCCCGCCCAACGTCACTGGGAAACTCCACTTAGGTCATACATGGGATGGGACGATTCAAGACATCATCATCCGTAGAAAGCGCATGCAAGGGTATAATGCGTTGTTTTTGCCGGGAATGGATCACGCAGGTATCGCCACGCAAGCGAAAATCGATCAGAAATTGCGCCAACAAGGCATCAATCGTTATGAGTTGGGGCGTGAGAAATATCTCGTTGAAGCCTGGAAATGGAAAGAGGAGTACGCAGCATATATCCGTGATCAGTGGAAGGTCATCGGTCTGTCGCTCGATTATGATCGCGAACGCTTCACTCTGGATGAAGGCTTTGAACACGCCGTGTTGAAAGTATTCGTGGACATGTATCATAAGGGATACATCTATCGGGGCAAGCGGATCATCAACTGGGATGTCGAAGCAAAAACTGCGATCTCGAACATCGAGGTCGAGCATGTGGAAACGGAAGGCGCGTTGTATTATATCACTTATCCCTTCATGGGTGAGAAAGGTGGACTATGCGTTGCCACAACCCGGCCCGAAACGATGTTCGGGGATACGGCGCTCATGGTGCATCCCGAAGATGAGCGTTACAAGGATATGATAGGCAAACAGGTGATGATTCCTCTGACTGAGCGCGCAATTCCCGTGATCTCCGATAGTTATGTCGACCGTGAGTTCGGTACGGGCGCGGTGAAAGTCACGCCGGCTCATGATCCCAACGACTATGTCGTCGGAAAACGGCATCATCTCGACATGCCTTTATGCATGAATGATGATGGAACGATGAACGATCTTGCAGGGCCCTATAACGGTATGGAACGCTTTGAAGCCCGTAAGCTGATTGTTCAGGATCTCGAAAATAGTGCATTGTTGGTCAAAGTCGAGAAGATGCAGCATAATGTGGGTCATAGTGAACGGACGGGAGTCATCGTTGAACCTCGGTTGTCTGAACAATGGTTTGTCTCGATGGAAAAACTGGCGGAAAACACGTTGCGTCAGTCTGCTGTGAATTTTGTCCCGGAACGCTTCAAGAAGATGTTTACGAATTGGATGGTTGACATCGAGGATTGGTGCATTTCGCGTCAACTATGGTGGGGACATCGGATTCCGGTTTGGTATCGTGGATCGGAGATCTATTGCGGATTGGACCATCCCGGTGAGGGTTGGGTTCAGGACGAGGATGTACTTGATACGTGGTTTTCATCTGCGTTATGGCCGTTTGCGACGCTTGGATGGCCTGAAAATACCGATGATTATCAACGGTTCTATCCGACATCGGTCTTGGTCACGGCCTATGACATCATTTTCTTCTGGGTGGCACGCATGATCTTCCAAGCAATCGATTTTACCGGAAAAGACCCCTTTAAGGATTGTTTTATCCACGGTCTGATTCGCGACCATTTAGGTCGCAAGATGTCGAAATCCCTCGGTAACGGGGTGGATCCGATGGATGTGGTAGAAACCCATGGCGCAGATGCGCTTCGTTACTTTATCTCAACGAACTCCAGTCCTGGATTGGATTTGAGATATGATGAAGAAAAAGTCGAGTCGAGTTGGAATTTCATCAATAAACTATGGAATATCAGCCGCTATATATTGATGAATGTGACGACGGAGGATGATGCCACCGAACTCGATCAAACGGCATTCAGTTTTGCCGACCGATGGATTATTCACAGACTGAATGATATGATTGTCCAAGCCGATCAGTTTTTCGAACGTTATGACTTTGGAGAGGCAGCCCGTATCATCTACAATTTTACTTGGAATGATTTTGCTTCTTGGTATATTGAGATGAGCAAACTCGACCTCGATAAGGCCCAAACCCGAACGGTACTATTGTATGTGCTTGAACAAGTCATCAAGCTATTACATCCGTTCATGCCGTTTGTGACTGAAGACATATATCTCCGCATGAATCGCAAGGATAAATCCATTTCCATCAGTTCATGGCCTCGAGATAACCATATGCGCTTTCCCGAGACGGTCGCGAATGAATGGTTTTTCGATTTGATAAGGAAACTTCGACAGATTCGCAACGAATACAACTTGCCTTATCAAAAAAAGCTCGACCTGATCATCGAGTGTTCGCTTGAGGATCAGGCATTGATCCTGGATAACCGCGGTTATCTCGACAAATTCATCAATCCAGGAATTTTGGATACCGTGCGTCAAGTCCAAGACGCGAAAGACACATTGACACTGGTATTTCCGAATGTCAAGGCGTATGTACCTATCGCAAGTTTGATTGATAAAGAGGAAGAACTCGCCAAACTGAAAAAGGCAGAACTTGAGTTACTCAAGGAAATCCAAAGAAGTCATGGATTGTTGAACAATCCTCAGTTCATCGAAAAGGCACCTCCTCAAAAAATCACACAAGAAAAAGAAAAATATGAACTCTATGTAGAAAGGCTCGAAACGACGCGAAGTCGCATGAAAGAACTCAAGGGATAACATGTTCAACACACTTGCTGCTGCACAAGAATGGATTGAGAACATCCATCGATTCGGTGATAAACTGGATCTGACCCGTATGGAAAATGCCTGCAGGATGCTTGACCACCCGGAGCGATCATTCCGGACGATCCATGTGGGCGGAACCAACGGAAAGGGTTCAACTGCGAATTATATCAAAAACATCCTCGTTCAGGCGGGATTCAAGGTCGGTATCTATACATCGCCTTATGTCGTGCGCTTTAACGAACGGATCGGCATCGACCACGTCTATATCAGTGATCAAGATGTCATTCACTATAGCAATATACTTTATCAATTTTGGTATGAGTATGAGCAGATCTATCATGATCAAATCACTTTTTTCGAAGTGCTTACATTGATGGGGTTTTTGTATTTCCGCGATCAGGAAGTCTCATATGCGGTGATTGAAGTGGGTCTCGGAGGTTTGCTCGATGCCACCAATGTCATCGTCCCCGAGGTTGCTTGCATCACCAACATATCCTATGATCATATGCGTCAACTCGGTAACACCCTCGAATCCATCGCACTGAACAAACTCGGTATCGTCAAAGAAGGTGGCGTGCTTGTCACAACCATCGAAGAAAAGAGTCTGTATCCGCTCTTTTATAGTGTCACCGCACGGAAAAATGCGCGACTCAAAATCATTGATCTCACTCAAGTCTCGGGGATTCATGTCGGTGAAATCACAACGTTCAGTTATCGAGATCAGACATATCAACTGGTTTTGCCGGGTCTGCATCAAGTCAAGAATGCCGTCCTGGCCATCGAAGTCATCCGGTATCTTCGATTGAAAAACCATTTGAAAATCCGTGAATCGCATATCTTTCAAGGTCTGTTCGAAACGCGATGGCCGGGCAGATTTGAAATATTTACCGACAACATCATCTTGGACGGTGCTCACAATATCGGCGGATTCGAAGCGTTGAGACAGACGATTCTCGCAATGTATCATGATCGATATGTCAAATGTTTGTTCTGCATGATGAAGGACAAGGAACATGTGAAAATCATTCCCGAGTTGGATAATCTTGTGGATGAAATCTATTTCACCGAGATAGATTATCCGCGTCGTGCGAATGCCATCGACCTCTTCAACGAAAGTTTCCACCCTAAAAAGTTCGTCCATACCGATGCCAGAGATATTTTTTTGAGTTTGTCACATTCGCTTCAAAAGAACGAGATCTTGCTCGTGACCGGTTCACTGTATTTCATATCGGAAATTCGAAAAATCATCATGGAAGAAAAAGTCGAATCATCTTAGAATGATTCGCTTTTTTTAAGGAATGACAGAGACGACACGTATGATGTGTTTGGAGGTCGGAAGATGTTGTCCATGAGAGAAATGCCGGAATCAGAACGTCCAAGAGAACGTTTGCTCGCATTTGGGGCCGAAAATCTCAGCACTTACGAGTTGTTAGCGATCATTATCGGATCGGGAAGCCATGGTATCTCAGCGATCGAGGTGGCAAAAGCGTTGATTTCCGGAACGAATGATTTAACAGATTTGAAAGACAAGACGGTCCATGAATTACGACAGATTCGCGGTATGGGAGAGGCGAAAGCCATTCAAGTGATCGCGGCATTGGAACTCGGAAAACGGGTGCTGAACATTCACAGCAACGGGTTGCGCATCCATACGGCAGCGGACGTGTTTCATCTGATGAAAAACGATTTGGTCGACTTGAAACAAGAAGTACTTTATGCCATCTATCTCGATCTGAAAACGCAGATTATTGCCAAAAGACTTGTGTTTGTCGGGGGACTCAATCAATCATTGATTCATC
>JBAZGL010000090.1:0-5111 GCA_041652855.1 Candidatus Izemoplasmatales bacterium | reverse complement strand
CATCGGTGTCGCATATCTGCCTTTTTCTCGCAGTTATGGTTACCCGCTTGAAGACCCCGCTCTCAATCTGCTCGGTGGTTTGTGCCGCAAAATTGCTTCGGGAGATACCGAACCCGCCGTAATCCCTCATCAACCTGAATCACCTCTGAAACGGGTGCTTGAACGTTATCGTACCCACAAAGGCATCCGCTTAACGCATCTCGAAGACCGATGTGTGGCCTGCCATATCTGCTTTAAGACGTGTCCCGTTCAGGCGATCACGCCTTCGTGGCACATCACAAAAGCGTGCATCCGCTGTCTCCGCTGTGTCGCGGTATGTCCCACTCAAGCATGGCAATATGATCGCCATATCTTATTGACCCGCTATATCAAAAAAAGACTTCGACCCCGAAAGGTTGAAGTCGTCTATTGAGCGTTCAGATAGTCTTTCATGATTTGGCACTCAGGCACTTCTTCCAGAGCAAAGCCCATCGACTCTTTGATTTCTTTCAATGCTTCGCTCTTGGATATATTCCGGGCTTTCGATGCCAATGCGATTTCTATCGCTGAAAAAGGGATCATGGTGGATTTTTGATGATAGAAACGAAGAAATTGGCTTTGTTCTTTGCATTTTTCAATCGAACAGCTCGTATGCAAACCCTTGATCGAATCTTGTGGCGGAACCCAACCCGCCTTTTGGATGATGAGTTCCTTCACTTGGCGCCAATCATAGCGCGTATCGGAAATGTCATCGAAATCCAAATGCACGAATGCAGGTATCCGGTTGGTCCATGACGCGATCCGCACAGATCGCTTGAACGGTTTGATGAAGGCTGGCACTTCATGGATGGCTTCAATAACATGACGTACAAGTTCGTTTTTATAAGGAGTCAGGCGAAAGAGGATGCTCTTTTTTTTCGCGAGTTGCTTCATCGTCATCAAGGTATGAAACTGCCCCCGCTTCAAGGGAAGATGCAATGTGAAAATGCGCAAGATATTTGTGAGATACATTAACCATTTCGTATTCGCGCTTCTAAACGCCACGGCGGGCGCCAAATGATTATAATAGAGGTTTTTCATTTGTGCGGGTTCATTTCCCAAAAGAAAATAGGGAACTCTCAATTGCGACAACAGTGGAAAAAACAAGATATACGCAATGGAAGGACAAGCGCAGATATTGTCGTTCAACCTATAGAGTTTGCGATAGATCTTCCTGAGATCCGTGTCGGCCATTTTTTCTGAGATGAACTCCACATTCGGAAAACGCGATTTCGCCGCGACAATCGAAGCTTTGGCTGATTCCGACATCGTGGGAATTTCCCACGTCAATGCCAACACGCGCAAATGCATCTCTTCCGAGAGATGATAGAGAAGAAACGTGGAATCCTTGCCTCCCGTATAGAAAAGTGCCACGTCGAAACGCGATTGTGTCGTTTTCGGAATATGTTTGATGATCGGCACGACACTTTTGAAGCCTTCGGTGTGATCGGCTGTGGCGCACATCGGACACAAACCTTCGTCATCAAACTCCAATCCGGGAATGATGAAGTCATTTGCCACACACGAAACACAAAACCGGGCTTCATCGATATGCGTGGGTGTTTTTCGCATTGCTTCATCCAAGACAACGATTCCTTGCTTGATCAATGGGCGTATCATCTTGACGCGTGCATCGCTTTCCTCAAGCGGCAAAGCTTGAACGATGGCTCGCATTTTCCGACTCAAACGGATGCGATTGCAAAAGAGAAAGGGTTGGCGTCGCATCCCATAGTATTGCAAGTTCTTTGCTTCGAGTTTCCAGCGGTTTTGTAATTGGTACATATCATCCTCCCAAAAAAGCGAACGCATCTTGTAGAAGATGCGCGCTTAAGATTCAAATCCGATGTTTCAAATGAGCTGCGCTCCGCATCTTGTGGATGAGATCGGGATAGTAAGGTATGGCGAGGATGATCATCGCCAATGCGGACATAAAAAGCATATAGACGAGACGCCCGTTGTTCAACAGAATGAACTGTAGCGGATTGCCGTACCCCGTGTTGAGAAACATCATATCGGTACCAAAAATCGCATTGGCGATCATCGCAAGCCCCGCAAAGAAGAGGAGTGTCACATACGCTCGATAGAACTCCTTGGCTTCGGGGCGATAGGTTTTACTGAATAGAAGATACATCGAAAAGAACAACATCGCGCCGTGATACGCAAAACTGATATACGGGAATCCGTTTCCTTCCAAAGGCAACCACCCCGGGAGTGTGCCGAGTACGGTCGATGGGTAAATGAACATCGCTAGAGACGCAAACATACCAATCGAGAAACAACCGGGCGTGACGATTTTCGCGAGTCTGCCTTTTGTGAAGGCGACGATGGGCATCAAGTAGAGCGAGACACTGCAGAGTTGGAACGGGAGAGCCCATGTCGGATACGTGCCGCCTGAGACGCTGATGGACAATCCTTGCTTGCAGGCTTCCATGATGAGCAAGAAAATCGTGGTGATTTGAAGCACTCGTTTATGACGCTCAACCTTCACAATTTTCAACAATAACACCAGTAATAAAGCAATCAAAAGAAACACAACCAAAGTTCCTTGAAGATGCTTCGGCCCGAACACGACCGGCGCATCCAAAAAACGCAGACAAAAAAGCATCATTTTTCCCCCCAGAAAAAGCGTTCATACGTCCACAATTGACGCACTTGCCCTATATTATAATCCAGAAGCATGCACAACACAAGGTTGATTTCCAAAAAGCGCTCGATATCTCGTCAAGTATTTTTCTTCACCCGCATCCTATGTTATAATATGTATTCCAAGATAGATACCGGAGGAACGACCATGCAAAAAATCTCGATTGATCACCTAGACACCATCCGACACAAGCGACTTTTCTTGCTTGATATGGATGGAACGCTGTACCTTGGAAACAAACTGATCGATGGCGCAAAAGCCTTTCTTCAAGAACTCAGACGCCAAAAAAAACAATACCTTTATCTCACCAACAACTCCGCGAAGTCGGTTGTCCATTATCAAGATAAACTCGCCCATTTGGGGATTGATACCGCACGTGAAGAATTTTATACTTCTTCTATGGCTGCCATTCAATATCTCAAGCATCATCATCCCGGACAAATCGTCTATTGCATGGGCACAGTATCCCTGATTGAGGAATTGCGTGCGCATCAAATCACAGTGGCGACTGCAGTTCAAGACGACATCGGTGTCGTTCTGCTGGGGTATGATACTGAATTAACTTACCAAAAACTTCAGGATGTCTGTATCTTGATGCAAAAGAAGCTGCCCTATATCGCCACCAATCCCGATTATGTCTGTCCATCAGAGATGGGCAGCCTCCCCGATTGCGGTGCCATGGCACAGATGTTGCAACACGCGACAGGGAAAATGCCTTATGTTTTGGGCAAGCCCAACCCTGAATTTCTCCATAACGCACTCGCGTTTTCAGGATATCGGTCCGATGAAGCTGTACTCATTGGCGATCGACTCTATACCGATATTCGTGGAGGTGTCGACGCTGACATCACAACCGTTCTCGTTCTATCAGGCGAAACCACATTAAAGATGTGCGCAGAATCGGAGCATACTCCCGATTTCATCCTCCCTTCGGTTGCCTCGCTTCTTGAGATATTGCAGGGGCCGCGGTAGTTTTTTTCTGTATCTGTGGCTTGTTTCACCTTTTCAAAACACGAATCATACCGATAATTAACCTCATATAAAGGATGTGACAGGCATGAACCACGTAGAACTATCTGACCTCCTCCAAACCCAACGTCATGACATCGCACGAAACATCTTTGATTATGATCTGAAACATTTCGCGCAAGATGCGTCCCATGCCGACCGTTATCTTCTCGACACCGAGTATACCTTGCTCTACTTGAGTATGGCTATACGTTTTCAGGAAACCCTTTTGTTTGAAAATTACATGTCCTGGTTCGGTAAACTCGCTTATCATCTCGGTTTCAACAATCAAGGGATGGCGACCCACCTAAAATCGCTGTCTCACATTCTTGTCAAGACATTCTCCGAAACATCAGCTCCGCTTTTCCTCCACGTGATCGAAAAGGGTGTCCAGGCCTATTATCAAGGGTTTCAGGAAGCGAAACATCTCCATGTGGAGATTGATCCCTTTCTCGAATTATTGATTGAGATGAAAAGCGATGAAGCGCGCATCTATATGCTCCGTCAGATCGAATCGGGAAAAAGCGTCGCCTCAATCTATCTCGACATCATCCAGCCTACAATGGTCAAAGTCGGCCTATTGTGGCAAAGCGGTCGCATCAGCGTGGCCAAAGAACATTACATTACGGCGTTGATCCAGCAAATGATCGGTCAGATGTATCCCTATGTCTTCACCCGGACACAAGCTTCGGATTTATCCATGACAGCTGTGTGCTCCGGCAATGAACTCCATGAGATCGGGATGCGGATGGTCGCAGACTTTTTTGAGATGGACGGATGGGATACGACATTTCTCGGCAGCAATATCCCCGCATCCGAAATTCTCAAAACCTTAATTAACACCCCTTCCGATGTCCTCGCGATTTCGGCGACGACCTCCTCGCATCTGGATGAAGTCGCACATCTCCTGTCGCTGGTGCGACAGGAACCTTCCATCGCCCACATCCGGATCATCGTCGGGGGGAAGGTTTTCAATGATACCCCCGACTTATGGAAGAAGATCGGCGCGGATGGCTTTGCGGACAATGCCAAACACGCGATCGCGATCGCAAGAGAACTGGTGAGTCGCCGATGAAACCCAAGGCGAATGGTTTTCTCGCCATTCTGGACTCGAACGACACCATCATCCATTTTGTGACATCGCATCAGATCGACCAACACCCCGAAGGCAAACCTTTCATTTCGATTGTGTTGCCTCATTCGCGCGAAATCGCCTTCCAACTGCTCAAACAACTCCATGAAGAAGGTTCCGCGCTCGATTACATCATAGCGACGAAAATCTCTGGGGATAGTGCACGTTTCATGATCCATGGATTTCAGAATCAAGATCAGTCGATCCTGATCGCAATCGATGAGCAATCATCGGGTACTTCCATCTTCCACGAGTTCGTTCGAATGAGCAATGCGCAAGTCAATGAGATTCGCAAACTGCGCCAACGCA
>JBAZGL010000089.1:0-5315 GCA_041652855.1 Candidatus Izemoplasmatales bacterium | reverse complement strand
CCCCGAGGGATCGAAAACCCATGGATATTTCTTGCATCGGCCATGGCAACGATTGTGTTCTTGTCGAATGGTCTTTGGCTGATCGCTCTTCGCAAAAAGAAAACGGTTTAGTGGTCTTTTCGCATGTTCCTTTTCGTCTGTTTAAGTGTTATAATACGGGTGCTTGAATAAACGAAGAAGGGAGTTACATTGATAGTGAGCGGAAAACAATTGATCACAGAGGAAAAGCTCGCTCATTTGTATGCATCAATGGAAGAAAACAAAAAAAAGCCGGGTCCATTGATGCCTACATTACACGAAGCACAGAAAATCTTTGGTTGTGTGCCTTTGTCCATACAAAAAATCATCTCGAGAGAACTGGACCAAAGCATCGCCAAAATCAATGGTGTCGTGACGTTTTATAGCCAATTTTCGATTGAGCCGAAAGGTGAAAACATCATCAATGTATGTCTTGGAACGGCCTGTTATGTGAGGGGTTCACAAGGCATTCTTGATGCTTTTTCGGATGAATTGAAAATCGCACCGGGAGAGACCACCGCGGACGGGATTTTCACTTTGCAGGCCACGCGGTGTATCGGCGCATGCGGATTGGCTCCGGTCATTACCGTCAATCAAACGGTCCACGGTAATTGTTCGGTACAAAACGCGAAGGAAATCCTCAAAAATTTCAAGAAAACATTATGAAACGTTTGACACATTGTGTGCGTATATTTATGGGCAGAGAATCTCAGTTTGATTCCAAACAGGGATTTTTTGTCTTTTAAACCCATTTTTAAGTTATTGGAGGAAAGACCATGAAATCCATTGAAGAGCTAATCAAGTTGCGCGATTCTGCGCGTAAAAACATTAATATGCGACTCAATCCAGGCAGTATTCGCATTCAAATCGGTATGGGCACATGCGGTATCGCCGCGGGTGCGAAACACGTCTATCAAAAATTTCAAGAAGAGATCCGCGAGCACAACCTCAAGAATATCATTTTGACGCCGGTCGGTTGCATGGGTGAATGTGCTTTTGAACCATTGGTAGAGATATTGGAATCCAATGGCAATCACACCATTTATTGTCAAGTCAGCGAAAGAGTTGTGGAAGATATCGTCGAAGAGCATATTATCGGTGGCACCCCCATCGAAAAATTCTTTCTCTCGGCCATCAAAAGGTAGGTGGAATCATGCTTGAACGAATTCATGTGATTATTTGTGGCGGCGAAGCATGCTCGAAGCAGGAAGCCAAGGACATCAAGCGGGAGTTCGATCGACTGCTCGAACAGGAAGGCTTGACGGACGAAGCCAAAACCGTGATGACCGGATGCATGGGACTGTGCGAGTATCATCCCGTGGTCGTGATGTATCCGGGTGAGGTGTTATATCATAACATCACTGTGGAAGCGGTGGCGACGATCATCGAAGAACATATCAAGCACGGACGCATTGTCGAACAATATCGCATTCCGGAGCCTTTCGACAGAGGAAAAATCAAAAATATCAGCCAACTCAAGTTTTATAAAATGCAGAAACGGATTGCCCTGAGAAACTGTGGCGTGATCAATCCGCTGGACATATCGGAATACATCGCCCGGGATGGGTATTTCGCCTTGGCCAAAGTGTTGCGCGAGATGGATCCCAAAGCGGTCATTGATACCATGAAACGATCGGGATTGCGCGGACGCGGTGGCGGCGGGTTCCCGACCGGACTCAAATGGGAGTTTGCCGCAAAGAGCGTCGATGACATCAAATACGTCATCTGCAATGCGGACGAGGGAGACCCCGGCGCCTTCATGGACCGAGCGGTATTGGAAGGTGATCCGCATTCGGTGTTGGAAGCGATGGCGATATGTGGGTATGCGATCGGTGCGCATCAGGGCTACATCTATGTGCGAGCGGAATATCCCGTCGCAGTCGAACGATTGGAGATTGCCATTCGCCAAGCGCGTGAACTGCAGCTTTTGGGTCGCAATATTTTGGGAAGTCATTTTGATTTCGATATTGAACTGCGGTTGGGTGCGGGCGCATTTGTGTGCGGCGAAGAGACCGCTTTGATTGCCTCCATCGAAGGCGAACGCGGTATGCCGCGAAACAAACCGCCGTTTCCGGCTGTCCGAGGTCTATGGGGCAGACCGACGAATGTGAATAACGTCGAAACCTTCGCTAATGTTCCGGTCATCTTCATGAAAGGCGCGGATTGGTTCAAAAACGTGGGCACGGCGAAATCATCAGGCACGAAAGTGTTCGCATTAGGCGGTAAAATCATGAATACTGGTTTGATCGAAATCCCGATGGGAACGACGTTGCGCGAGGCAATCTACGACATCGGCGGCGGAATACCCAACAAACGCAAGTTCAAAGCTGTGCAGACCGGAGGTCCTTCGGGCGGATGTATCACAGAAAAGCATTTGGATACGCCGATTGATTTTGATAATCTCGTCGAACTCGGTTCGATGATGGGCAGCGGTGGCATGATCGTCATGGACGAAGATAATTGCATGGTCGATGTCGCCCGGTTTTATCTTGACTTCACGGTCGAGGAATCGTGCGGGAAATGCACGCCTTGTCGCGAAGGAACCAAAAGAATGCTCGACATACTGAATCGCATCTGCGAAGGCAAAGGCACCGAGGAGGACCTCGATGTGCTCGAACGTTTGGGAAAAATGATTCAGGAATCATCGCTGTGCGGATTGGGACAAACAGCACCCAATCCAGTGTTGTCGACATTAAAACATTTCCGTTCGGAATACGAAGCCCATGTCTATGATAAAGTCTGTCCCGCCGGTGTTTGTGCGAAACTGACTACTTTCACTATCACGGAGGACTGCATCGGCTGCACAAAATGTGCGCGCAACTGTCCGGTTGGCGCCATTCATGGCAAGGTCAAGGAACTGCATCATATTGATCCTGCGTTATGCATCCATTGTGGCGCATGCAAAGTCGCTTGCCCCGTGAATGCGATCTCCACAAAACCGGTGATGAAGGAGGAGCATACCCATGTCTAATCTCGTAACTTTGACCATCGATGGGAGATCTGTCTCAGTGCCAAGCGATTACACCGTTTTACGCGCGGCGGAAGTCGCAGGAATCAAAGTACCTCGGCTTTGTTTTCTTGAGGGGATTCACGAAGCGTCAAACTGCCGGGTGTGCGTCGTTAAGATCGAAGGTCAGAAGGGGTTGAAGACGTCGTGTTCCACCCGAGTTCAGGATGGGATGATCATCAAGACGAACACGAAAGAAGTTTATGATACGGTCTCTTTCAATCTGGAGTTGCTTGCCGGGAATCATAAGTTTGAATGCTGGAAGTGTTCGCGGGAAAACAGTTGCGAATTTCTGGATCTCCTTCGCCGTTATAACGTCGAAAACGATTTTTCCAACGCGAAACTGTTTGATCAGAAAGATATCCTCTTCAATGATACTTCCGGAGCGATGGTCATCGACTCCAGCAAATGCGTCTTGTGCGGACGCTGTGTGTCCGCGTGTGAAAAACTGTCGGGTCTGGGAATCCTCAATTTCAACAAGCGGGGTTCGAAAACCTTTGTCGGCCCGGCGTTATTTCATAATTTGGAAGATTCTGGCTGTATTTATTGCGGCAAATGCATTCAGGCGTGTCCGACGGGAGCTTTACGGGAAGACGATCAAATCAAGACTTTTGAACGCGCGCTTCGCGACCCGAAAAAAGTCGTGGTGGTTCAAGTGGCTCCCGCGGTACGGGCGGCTTTGGGCGAAGAGTTCGGATACAAGATTGGTACCAATGTGGAAGGGCAGTTGTTCGCCTCTTTGAAAGAACTGGGAGTCAACGAGATCATCGATACCAATTTCACGGCGGATTTAACCATCATGGAAGAAGGTCACGAGTTCATCAGTCGTCTGAATCATCAGGGCGTTTTGCCGATGTTCACCTCGTGCTCTCCGGGCTGGATCAACTACTTGGAAATGTATTATCCTGAATATATTCCCAATCTTTCATCATGCAAATCTCCTCAACAAATGGCGGGTGCTTTAATCAAAACGTACTATGCCGAGCGATTGAACAAGGCGGCCAAAGATATCGTTTCCGTGTCCATCATGCCGTGTGTGGCGAAAAAAGCGGAAGCGAAACGACCCGAAATGGGTAGAAACGGCCTCAGGGATGTCGATATCGTGCTGACCACACGCGAACTCGCGCGCTTGATTCGTCACCAAGGCATCCCGTTTCGTGATTTGGAGCCCATTAAACCTTTTGGAGATTTAGCATCATATACCGGAGCCGCATCCATTTTCGGTGCGTCCGGAGGCGTCATGGAAGCTGCGCTCAGGACTGTTTCGGAACTATTGGAAGGCCATTCCACCCCGATTGAGTTCATGGAAGTCCGGGGTTTAGAAGAGATCAAAGAGGCGACGTACACGATTCACGGAACCGAAATTCGTGTGGCCGTGGTCCAGGGTGGCATGGCCATCAAGAAATTTCTCGAACACATGAAGACGGGGACAAAAACCTATCATTTCGTCGAGTTCATGGGCTGTGTCGGTGGCTGCATCAACGGAGGCGGACAACCGATCGTCACCGCGGAAATCCAGGAAAAGGTCGATGTGCGCGCCAAACGCGCAAAAGTCTTGTATGCTATTGATGAATCAACCGAATTTCGGAAGTCTCATCTCAACCCGGCCATTCAGGAGATTTATGAGTCATTCTTGGATAAGCCCAACAGCCATTTGGCGCACACCTTGCTTCATACGAAATACACAAAAAGAAGCCCGTACTCAGGATCATGAAGCGGGGATGTGTCATTCTTTGTCTGCTTCTTGTGTCGGGGTTGGTGTCGTGTGTCGGACACAACCGATATAGTCTCATCGTTCCCGGAGGATCACCGCAACTTGCCCTAATGTATGTAGATGAAGATCCGGATTATCTCGTGGATATTGTTCAGGGGGCCGATGCATTGGTCGCGGCATTTGGTTCAAAGAGTCATGATTTCATTGTGGCACCGACGAACTTGGGCGCGAAACTGTATCAGACGAAGCCCGATTACATCTTGATAGCCGCCATCGTATTTGGAAACTATTATCTGGTCACCCAAACAGACAGTGTTTTTGATCTAGACACCTTGAACGGACGTGAAATCACCGTTTTTGGCATGAATCAGACATCAGAAATCATCCTTACATACATATTGTCTTCTCATGATATCGTCTCAGACTACCGTATCGTCGACTCCGTTCAAACCGCGATGGCTGATTTCGTTTTCGACCCGTCGCGCGTCGTACTCGTCGCAGAACCTTCGCTTTCGATCCTGAGCGCACAATTTCCCGAGATTTCTGTCATCGATCTTCAAGTTGCGTATCAGGAAC
>JBAZGL010000088.1:0-5365 GCA_041652855.1 Candidatus Izemoplasmatales bacterium | reverse complement strand
AACGGTGTATCCGGCTTCAAGACAACACACGCCTAAGGCATCATGCGTGAGATCAATGGCCACTACTATGAAAGTCTGTGATAAATCATCCATTATACTGGCTCCTTCTCGCCTTTGATCTTCCCATATAGCAACGCTAACCCGCCGACTCCCGTCTCGCGGTATTTCGTATGAATGTCTTTCCCGGTCTGATACATCGTATCGATCACCATGTCCAGTGATATTTTTCGTGTTTGTGATAGGAAATATGCCAAACCCGTGGCGTCGATCGCCCGCAGGGCAGCAACCGCATTGCGTTCGATACATGGAATCTGGACATATCCGAGTATCGGATCACAAGTCAAACCCAAATGATGTTCGAGCGACACTTCCGCAGCATACTCAATCTGACTCAATGATAAGTTGTGTAATTCAGCTCTCATGGACGCCGCCATTGCCGATGCACTACCGACTTCAGCCTGACATCCTGCAATCGCACCGCTAATGGATGCATTGTGTTTGATCAAATTGCCAATCACTCCGGCAGTAGCCAACGCATGAAGACACGATTGCTTGGAGTGGTTGTATTTATCTTGTGAAAAACGCAACACACTCGGTATGACTCCGCTCGCGCCGCACGTCGGAGAAGTCACGACAATATTTCCTGAAGCGTTTTCTTCACTGACCGCGTACGCATACGCGCTCACGAGTCGGATCGTCGTGAGTTCTGGCGGTTCATTCTCGGATATCGCAGATAATATACCTCGCGCCTTCCGTCTGATATTGAGTTCACCCGGAAGAAATCCGTCTCGATTCAGGCCACGATCGATTGCCTCCATCATCGTTTTATAGATTTCATTAAGATAATCCCAAATATCGGGGCCTTCAAAACGTTCCACATACTCATATAGGCGTATGTTCTCCTGGATACAATAATCGCGGATGGCATCGAAAGATTGATGGGGATAGACCTCATCCAACGTCAGTGCGGGTTCGCCCTCGATTTGGATGCTGCCACCACCCACAGAATAAAAACGCATGACATACGTCTCGTCGTTCGATGAGTAGCCGTAAATATCGAATGTGTTCGGATGCCAAGACAAGTACGTGTCATCAAAAATGATATCGACATCTTTGAGTGTTTTCTTGATCACGACATCGGTTAAATGTCCTTTGCCCGTCATTGCCAATGATCCATACAGGATGACTCTAAATCTGACGGCATCTGGAAAACGCTCAAGAAACAACTCACATGCTTTTTGAGGTCCCATCGTGTGAGAACTCGAAGGACCGTATCCGATTTTATACAGTTCTCTTAACGATTTCATCCACGTCCTCCGAATCACACTATACACAAATATTATACCACAAATCGCCCCGTTCCACATCATCTCCCAAAAAATCGCCATTTCTTGTATCTCTGGTCTGGATATTTTTCTGATTCATTCAGCGAAAGTAGTAAGACGCATAAAAAAAACAAGAACATCTTCTCTAACGAGGTAGTTCTTGTTTTTCATAAACGGTATTTCCTGTGTTTCAACATGATGTGACGACCCATAAGCATTACTCCACAACGATCTTCACGACATCTCCATCCGAACTTTTGATATTGACGATTTCGCCAACCGCTCCGGTGTTGATCATTTCAATCAAAGTGTCGACATCGATATCGGTATCGTTGAGCGATCCCATGTTGAAGCGTTTGCTCTTAAGTAGTTTCGCAAATTCTATGGGCAATTCTACCCTGACTTGATCTCCGTCGTTGGAATCAACCAAAATCTTCAGCATGCGAAACGGTGCTTTTTTGGCGGAAATGACTGTCTCATTTTGAATGGTGTCTTGATCGCCCATGGCATTTAACAATTTCTCGGCATCTTCGACAGAGATTACGCCTTTGGAAACCAACTCAAGAATTTTCATTCTTTCTGATTTCAGATGATCTTTTGCCATTATTTGCTACCTCCGACTTTGATTTTCTTCAAAGCTTCTGCTGCTTCTTCGGCAGTCATTTCCTTGTTGTTGAGTTTTTCCAAAATCTCCATGCGATATTGTGTTTCTTTTGCATCTTTTTCTTGTTGGATCGATTCGTCATTTGGTGCGCTCTGATCCGGTGTATAGCCAAGACCAGCAATCACATCGTCGAGAATTTTCTTGATAGTCGGATAACTGAGATCCATTTCTTTTTCGATCGCTTTGATGTTTCCCCTGTTCTTGACGAACATTTCGATAAAGAATAGTTTCTCCGAATCCAAATAATTGAATTTCGACAAGGTGAACCGACCTTCGATTTGCGTTCCGCAATGATCACAATTTAGAACTTTGACTTCCAAATCATGATGACATACGGGGCATTCGGATATCACGGGATACTTAGCTTTGGGTTTTAAATCCTTGAATGGGTTGAAGCCGCCTTTGTTATAATCGAACTTTGACATGATATTTCCTCCTGGATACTCATTTTTTTATACTCAAAATGAATTAAAAGTGATTGTCGTTTGGAACGATTCTCGGAAATGATGGGATAAGCCACTCCTTACCCAAGACGCCAAGGGATTGAGCGTTGATATCTCTTTTCTGCATCGTATTCGTAGACAATCCTGAGAATGTATATTTTTTCATGATGATTTCCTCCTTAATGAATTTTTTGTTGCGGTTGACGAATAAATCCCTCAATGGATCTTTTTGGTTAGAATGTGCGAATCTGAATTCTCTCTTGTGTAGCTGAAGTGACATCGATGCGAATTCCTTTGCTGTGGATGAGTTTGATGATGTCAGCTTTATCCAAAGGCATATTCTGCATTTTGTCCATCTTGATGAAGCGAAGCGCAAAACGAACGATGAAGAGTGGAACGGGGAAGAATAACAGGATCTTGAGCAGTCGATTCGTTCCCTTTTCTCCGGGGATATGAATCCGGATTTTGATGAAGTGGGCCCTTCGAACGCGACGTTTTTGAAAATATAGACTGCGATAGGCTTTTTTGGGAGATAGATATCCTTGAGCCACATCTTTCAAGATCATATCTTGCATTCGCTTCACCTCATATCAAGTGTTTTTCATTTTGCACCTTCATTATATTCAATTCGATTTTAATTGTCAAGACCTTTTTTTGTATTTTTATTAATTTTTTTAATTTATATATTAAGATTATTGATTTTAGATAAGAAAAACGCCCTCCTAAGGGGCGTTTCGCTTCATTTCTATCATGAGCACTCGGTGTGCAATCAATCCTCCCAAGAGAAATCCTGGCATATCATAGAGGAGAACATCGATGACGGAAGAACCGCGGTCAAGAGAAAACAACTGGATTGTTTCATCGATGATCGCGATTGCCAACCCCAAGAGAACAAACCAGATAAGCGGCCAATTCATCCATTTTAAGGTCACAAACCAAGAAACCCCGAGAACGGCATATTCGACGACATGTGCTCCTTTTCGCACCCAAAGATGCAGTTGATCTACCGTAAGCGTCCAGTCAGGAAAAATCCGAATGAGCGTTTGATGAATTGGAACCACAATGGATGAACTTAAGGAAGACGACTCGCTCCCGCTGCTCATGGAGAAGGAGAAAACCAATGCGGTCAGACCCAAAGATATCGTTAAAGCGACATACTTCTTCATCATTTTTTCTTCAGT
The DNA here is from genome assembly GCA_041652855.1 of Candidatus Izemoplasmatales bacterium. Lineage (GTDB taxonomy): Bacteria > Bacillota_I > Bacilli_A > Izemoplasmatales > Hujiaoplasmataceae > JAAYZB01. The sequence goes on along the minus strand of JBAZGL010000088.1, from coordinate 1,752 downwards.
TCCATAATGATGTCCCGAAGTTCAGCCGCGCGTTCAAAATCCAACTCCTTCGCGCTGAGCAACATCTGCCTCTCGAGGATTGCGATTGAATTCTCGATTTCTTCCCGCGTCATCTTCTTGGGGGCATCTTCGGTCATATCGGCAATCTTCACCGATAGCGAATCATGAATCGGTTTCGAGATTGTCTTGGGCGTGATCTGATGGATGCGATTGTATTCCAGCTGGATGGTTCTTCGTCGGTTGGTTTCCTCGATTGCGTTGCGCATCGAATCTGTGATGTGGTCGGCATACATGACGACATTCCCGTTCACATTTCGTGCCGCGCGTCCGATAGTCTGGATGAGCGAACGCGCACTGCGCAAAAAACCTTCCTTGTCGGCATCAAGAATGCCGATGAACGAAACTTCGGGTAAATCTAGACCCTCTCTTAACAAGTTGATTCCCACCAGAATATCAAACTCGCCTAAGCGAAGATTGCGAATCAGTTCCATCCGCTCAAGTGATTTGACTTCAGAGTGAAGATACATGACCTTATGTCCGATGGATTGCAGATAGGCTGTGAGGTCTTCGCTCATCTTGATCGTCAGAGTCGTGATCAGGGCACGCTCATTTCGGGCGATCACCTGATCGATCTCATGAAGCAAATCATCGATTTGTCCTTGAGTCGGGCGCACCTCGACGTGCGGATCGATCAATCCAGTCGGACGGATGATCTGCTCGACCACCGCGCCCGCCCGCTTGACTTCATCATCGCCCGGGGTGGCAGAGACGTATATGACTTGATTGATCTTTTGATAGAACTCATCGAAATTCAACGGGCGATTGTCCAGCGCGCTCGGCAGCCGGAAACCATAATCCACCAAAGTCTGCTTTCGGGAACGATCCCCGTTATACATGCCGCGGACTTGCGGCAGGGTGACGTGGGACTCATCCACAATGAGCAAAAAATCATCGGAAAAAAAATCGATCAACACCGAAGGGGTCTCTCCCGCTTCGCGAAGAGACAGATGGCGCGAATAGTTTTCGATGCCGTTGCATATGCCGATTTCACGTAACATTTCCATATCATATCGCGTGCGTTGCTCGATACGCTCCGCTTCCAAAAACATTCCTTTATCCTTGAAATAGCGGATTTGATCATGAAGCTCTTGATCAATGCGTTTTAAAGCATCATCCAACTTATCGCGGTTCGTCAAAAAATGGGATGCGGGGAAGAGTGTGATGACCTGGTTGTCTTCCAAAATCTCTCCCGTGACAACGTGGAAAGAACGGATGCGCTTGACTTGGTCGAAGTCGAACTCCACACGAATCGCGTTTTGTTTCTCATAGGGTGGCAGAATTTCCACCACATCTCCGCGAACGCGAAAAGTACCACGGCCGAAATCGATGTCATTGCGTTCATACAGGATGGTCACGAGCTTTTGAATCAAAGCATCTCTCCCTGAATCATCGCCCGTCCGAATCGTCACCATACCACTGCGATATTCTTCCGGATCGCCGATTCCATAGATGCACGAAACCGAAGCAACGACGATGACATCGCGACGTTCCAGAAGTGATGATGTCGCTGCGTGGCGCATTTCATCAATTTCATCGTTGATACGCGCATCTTTTTCAATATAGATATCCGCCCCCGGAACATAGGCTTCGGGCTGATAGTAATCGTAATAGGAAATGAAGTATTCCACTCGGTTCTCGGGAAACAGACTCTTCAACTCCGAATAGAGTTGCCCCGCAAGAGATCGGAAGAGC
>JBAZGL010000087.1:0-5375 GCA_041652855.1 Candidatus Izemoplasmatales bacterium | reverse complement strand
CGACCAATGATAGAAATCCGTTTTCCTGCGCGTAAGGCTTCGTTGACAACGCGTTGGATATTGGACAATTCCGTCGAATACATGGCCACGATGATGCGGTGTGGCGCGCGTTCAAATGTATTGCGGATAAGGTAGGTGAGATTGAAATCGGTTGTCGAATGGCCCACAGACATCGCACCTGCGGATTCACTCAGTAGTGCCAAGACTCCCTTTTCACTGAGTTTGGCAAGTTTCAGGAAATCTGTCTGATAATTCGGGCCGACATTTTGGTCGAAGGTGATATCTGTGGCATAGACGATGATGCCATCTTCGGTATGAATGGCGATTCCGGAAGCCTCAGGAATCGAATGAGTCGTTTGAAAATACTCAATCTTGAAATCCTTGAAGTCCAATACGTCTTGATAGGTGATGACACGAAAATCGAACTGATCTGGATTCATCTTGTGCTCGTGCAATAAATCCTTACATACGGCAATCGCAAAATTCGTCCCATGAACCGGAATGGCCATCTGTGATAAAAGCATCGGAATCGCGCCAATCTGTTTGTCGTGCGCATGAGAAATGAACAAACCTACGATATCCTTCTTACGCGAATCGAGATAACTAAAATCAGGGATTATCGCATCGACTCCGAGCAATTCCCCTGAAGGGTGTTTCAGACCGGCATCCATGATGACAATCCGACGATTTATTTCAAGGCAGTAGAGATTCTTTCCGTTCTCTCCCAATCCACCTAATGCGAAAAATTTGATTTGACTCATAAAGGCTCCTTTCACTTCCTAGACACATGCACACATATTATAACAGACACACCCACTGTTTAGCAATGAATTCGACAAATGCAGCGACTGCCTGTGGGTTTTTTCATATGTTTGAGTACAAAACCATTTGTCATCTATGGTACAATAGACGTAAGGTGAAAATATGATGAATTATCCCATTCGCAAGACTCGAAGCAAGAACAATCAGATGTCCGCCTCCAATCGCGGCATGGATTTGGAGCAAGCCATCAACGACACCAATGCCTATTATGCTTCAAACGACATCGCCTACATCTACAAGAAACCGATTCCCATCCAAGTCGTGAAAGTCGATTATGAACGCCGTAGTGCCGCGAAGATCAGCGAGGCATACTACAAAATTCCTTCCACGACGGATTACAATGGAATCTACAAGGGCAAGTACATCGACTTCGAAGCAAAAGAAACACGGACGAAAACATCTTTCCCACTCAAAAATATCCACGAACATCAAGTCATGCACCTCGACCACATCCGAAAACACGGTGGCATCGGATTCATCATCGTCCATTTCAGTCTCCTCAATCGGACATTTCTCCTGGATGCCTCACATGTTCAAACCTTCTATCATCGCGGAGATACCGGTCGCAGATCGATCACGCTTGAAGAATTTGAAACCTATGGGCATGAACTCAAGGAAGCCTATGTGAAGCGTCTTGACTACTTGAGCGTCATCGATCGTGTCTATCTGGATCATAATTGAAAGGGAACTGAGATCAGTTCCCTTTTTCTTCGGAAATGGCATATGCGGTCAGTGAATCGAGATGCTCGATCAGAATGCCGCTATACGCTTCGACTAACACATTCGCCGGCGTCTTGCTGGTGATATGCTTGTTTTGAAGTGTGTATCCAATAAGCCCCTTGATGCGCTTAATGGCATCATCAGATAAACCCGGAAGGGCACCGTCAGACACATCATCAAAGGAGTGAAGATTCTCCATGGTCCAATGCTTCCCCTTCTTGACTGATACACCGTAACGGACAGAGACACCGTCTTCATGCAAGAAATGATAGATGGTCATAATCAGACGGCGCTCCTTTGTAACGTTCTTGGTGATGGTCATGAAGCGCGCGCGTTCTGATTTTTTGTAACTGATTTTGAGTATATGCTGTTTGGCGACCGACTTGAAAAGGCGGGATGCAATCTGTAATACGTTCATCATGCATTAACTTTTGGCATTGTCTGCCGCCTTGATCATGAGGCGGACCATTTTGTTGGCGAAGCCTACCGGATCTTTGATCGTCAATCCCTCAATCAGCATCGCTTGATTCAAGAGCACCCACGCATAGTCATCGAGTTGCGTCGGATCGCTTTGATAGATAGATTCGATTGCTTTGAACAACTCGTGTTTAGGATTGATCTCCAGAATCTTTTCCGCTTTTGCATCCTTATCGCCGGGAAGCTGAGAGATGACTTTTTCCATCTCGAATGATAAGCCTTCACCGCTCACCAGACATACGGGTGAATCCGTGAGACGCGTGGACAGCTTGACATCCTTGACTTCACTGGCTAAGATCGTTTTAATCTGTTCCAGCAGTGTCTTGTGGTCGGTTTCAAGCTGGTGAAGCGTTTCTTTTTCTTGTTCGTCAAGAATGTTCAAATCCCCTTGATTGATCGATTTGAATGGTTTCTTCTCATAATCTTGCATCATTTGCAACATGAACTCATCCACTTCATCTGTCAACACAAGCACATCATATCCCTTTTGTTTGATCAAATCCATTTGTGGCGAGATCTTGATGGCGTCTTTGGAATGTGCTGAGCCGAAATAAATCGCATCCTGTCCTTCGGGCATGCTTTCGAGGTATTGTTTCAAGGTGATCATCTCTTCGGTGTTCACACTTTCAAACAACAACAGATCCTTGAGCAAATCTTTCTTCTCCCCGAAATTGTCATACACACCATATTTGATGTTCACACCGAATTGCTTCCAGAATGACACGTATTTTTCCTTGTCATTTTTCAGGGTCTTTTCCAGTTCGCCGAGAATCTTTTTCTCCAGATTCTGTCCGATTTTGATGAGTTGACGGTTGTGCTGCAGGATTTCTCTCGATATGTTTAGCGATAAGTCAGGTGACACGACCAAGCCTTTCACGAAACGGAGATAATCCGGCACCAGCTCTTTGCACTTGTCCATGACAAAGACACCTTTGGCATAAAGCTGAAGACCTTTCTCATACTTTTCGGAATAAAGGTTATAGGGCGCTTTACCGGGGATGAAGACGATTGCTTTATAGGTCAATGCCCCTTCTACGTCCGTCCAGATATGAAATAGGTAGTCGGTGTAATCATAATACTGAGCTTTATAGAATTCCTGTAGTTCCTCATCCTTGACTTCATTCTTGTTCTTGTTCCAGATGGGAATCATTTGATTCAATGTATCGTTTTCGATCGTAGTCGTATACTCGCCTTCAATCGGATTGCCTTCTTGATCGAGTTTCGGATTTCTCGATTCCTGCTCCATCGTGATCGGATATCGGACATAATCCGAATACTTCTTGACCAGTGAACGGATTTTATATTCCTCGAGAAATTCGTCGTACGATTCTCCTTCTTCATTTTTGCGCAAAAAGAGTGTGACTTCTGTGCCGCGATTGGTTTTCTTGGCTTCTTCGATCGTGAAATCAGACTCGCCCTCGCTGACCCACTTATATGCGATGTCTGAGAAAGGAGACTTGGTCACGACCTGGACTTTCTTTGCGACCATGAAGGCGGAATAGAAGCCGACACCGAATTGGCCGATCAAGTCGATATCCTTCATCTCTTTGCCCTTGGCGTTTTTCAAAAACTCCAAAGTACCGCTTTTGGCAATCGTTCCAAGATTTTCCAGAAGTTCATCTTTGGTCATGCCAATGCCGTTGTCCGTAATCGTGATCTTACGCATTTTCTTCTGAATATCGATATGGATTTCATAGTCATTGGTCTTTTCAAGCGAAGCATCTGTCAAACTCAAAAGGTGGTATCGATCGATGGCATCGGAGGCGTTGGAGATCAACTCCCGAAGAAATATTTCCTTGTTGGTGTAAATCGAATGGACCATCAAATTGAGTAGCCGCTTAGATTCAGTCTTAAATTCCATCTTTTCTTTCATATTTATTCCTCCTCGTATCGTATCCTATTATACCATATTGATTAGCACTGTCAAGCATAGAGTGCTAACTTGCATACCAAATCCTAAGATGTGGGGGTATCCAATCTAAGAAGACCACGTTTATGGATGATGACGCCAAAGATCACACACAAAATCGCGGAAGGAATCAAGTAGAGAGAATTATACAAGAACGCACCGAAAACGATCGCCACTTCATCGGATGGAAAGATCGCTGTGATGTTCGCGCCGAATAGTTGATTCATAAACGCAAGTTCATCGGGGATGAACGCCCGCCAAAACAAAAGACCTGTGATCGATGAAGATACGAGTCGCAACAGGCTCCCCAGCACAATCCCGAAGGCAAAACGTCCGGAATGCTCTTGAGTTTTGGGTATCACACCCGCGAACCCCAGTACCATGAATGTCACGAGATAATCCATGATATATTGCGGCAAAGAAAGAAAATAGACCTTGATCATGCTTTGCAGCAAGCCAAAGATCAACCCCGCCATGACACCGTATTTCCAACCGTGACGGCTCGCGATGATGAATATCGGTAACATCGCCAAAGAAATACTGCCGCCGGAAGGGAAGGAATACAAGGATCCAAATATGAGGTCCAATACCAACGCGATCGAGACAAAGATTCCGGTTTCTATCAGTTTTTTTGTGGTGTTTGTTTTCATCTTGTCCTCCTGAACATAATAAAAGCCCCTTAAGAAAAGGGGCTGGTCGACAGGCTCTTTGTTCCTACGCTGGCATTATCCAGATCAGGTCAGGTCAATAACGGAATAGTTATACTCTCAGCCCGGTTCCCCAAGCTCCCCTTTTCATAGATTGATTATAGCATGCTTTGTTTCGTGATGCAAGTGTACTAGTCGATGACTTCCAAAATGATCGAATCGTACTCTACCGGTTTGTCACCAATCTCGAAGGCCATCTCGAGCTCATCGGTAATCGACTTCTCTATCGGATGGTTTGCATAGATGTCGCACAAGGTTTCATTCACCGACACATATTCGCCGACTTTCTTTTTGAGCATGATGCCCACCATCGGGTCGATCAGATCTTCTTTCTTCGCTCTTCCGCCTCCCAGGCGCATAGAGGCAATGCCGATATGGTGCGCGCGTATCGCCCGGATATAGCCGCTTCTATTCGCACGATACGGGCAGATCTCCTTCACTGAAATAAAAGAATCGAGGTCGTCCAAAACGCCGCCCTGCATGGAAATAAACGCGATGAACCGGTCATAGGCCGAATGATCGCGCAACGCCTTGTGGCACGCTATTCTCGCCTCTTCTTCATCTTCAAACACTTGAGCCACCACCAGCATCCGCGATGCGATCGCCACACACAATTCCTCGAGATCTTTAGGCCCATTGCCTTGAAGGGTGTGGATCGATTCCAACACCTCAAGACGGTTGCCGATGGCATAGCCTAAGGGTTGTTCCATACGCGTCAAGAAAGCGATCACACGTTTATC
>JBAZGL010000086.1:0-5476 GCA_041652855.1 Candidatus Izemoplasmatales bacterium | reverse complement strand
GTTCTTCAATCGCCCGTTTGATTCTTTTCGCCATATCGATATGATAGAGGCTGTCGGTCTCAATATGATCCATAAAGAACGCAAGGCGGTTTTTGCCTTCTTTTTTTGCATAATACATGGCGATATCGGCGTTTTTATACAAGGTGTTGAAGTCGTGTCCGTTATCCTTGGCCACGGCGACACCGATGGACAATGAGATATAGAAGGAGTGGTCGAGGATATACCATGTTTTCCCGATCTCTTCCTTGAGTGAATCGATGAGGATATGGACTTGTGATTCGTCGGTGAAATGATCAATGATTAAAGCGAACTCGTCACCCCCTAGGCGGGCGACGTGATGCGGCGGCTGAATGACCTTTTTCAAGCATGTGGCGATGTGTTTCAGCAACTCATCCCCGATGTGATGACCGAGGGAGTCGTTGATGTATTTGAAATTGTCGATGTCGAGATAGGCCAAGGCAAACTTGACTTTGGGACGTTTTAACAATTCGGTGACGGTCGTTTCGAGACTGCTACGGTTCGGCAGATCGGTCAAGGAGTCATGATATGCGAGTTTTCGGATTTGATCGGTAATCTTCCGCTTTTCAGTCACATCAACGCCAAAGGAGATATATTCTTCTAGATTATCGTAGTTTAGCATTAGGAGAAGGCCGCTGTTCCAGATGACGTTCGCAATTTCTCCGTTTCGTTTGATAAGGGCAGTTTCATGATTCAAAAAGCGTTTATCTTTTTGCATCGTCTGAAAGACGCGATAGAGATCTTCGCGATCTTGGGGTGCGATGATGTCGGTTTCCCATTTGTCAAGCACTTGATCGACATCGGTATACCCCAATACTTCCATGGTGTACGGGTTGGCCGCTATCAAGCGACCTTCGTGATTCCAAACCACGATCATCACGGGAGCTTTGCGGATGATTTCAGCGGTATATGCGCGTTGTAATGACAGTTCCTCTTCGGTTTGATCGAGGGCCTTCGTGGTGGAGATGATATCGGAGACAAACGTTTTGATCATCTCGATCCGGGCTTTCACGATCCAAAAGATGAATACCACGGTCAGTGCGACAAACAACCACCCCTTGGCAAGCTGGATTTGATTGTATTGATCGGGATCACTCACCAACCATTGAAGAATCCGATCGGTCAGAAAAATCCATGTGAAGCCGAAGACGCTGTACCAGAGCGCAATGATTCCAGCTTCTTTCAGCGGATTCAAGGTTTTTTTCCCAACAAGCCATAAATATTTGTTCCAATCAGATTTGCGTTTTTTATCTTTCATGATGTCACCTCGAAGTCTCGATTGCGATAACTTTGATGGTTAGTATCATTATATGTGATTTTCATGGGTCTGAAAAGATAGTCATTAAAATAAGTCGATGATTGAAGAAGTTGAATGGAGATGTGGTTTCATACAAGTGTGATGGGTTCGATGAGACTGGGATCATCGCGACCCGCATGGTTGACTCGGGTACTGATGGGGGTCAGAGTCAGTTGATGCGTTATGTCTGGCAAAGTGATGGTTTTGAGGATCGACTGTCCGTCGATCGATGAATCGAGCCACCTTCTTGCGGTTTCGGGAGAGATGATGACCGGCATACGCGGGTGGATTGTCTGCATTGACGCATCCGCTTCCGTAGTGAGAATGGCGGCAGTGTAGGTTTTTATTCCTTCTTCATTCATATGCTTTCCCCATATTCCCGCCAACATCATCAGGGAATGATCCCTGTGTGTAATCCAGTAGGGTTGGGAGGAAGATGCGCCCTTTTGCCACTCATAGAAGCCATCCGCAATGATTAGACAGCGTCTAATTTGAAGCGAATCGTGGTATTTCTTCGCCTTCATGAGCGTCTCTTGGCGGAGATTGATGGACTTAAATCCTTGATATTTCGCTGGCGCATCCGGTGGTATCAATCCCCATTTTATCGCGCCTGCGCGGTAGGAGTTCACATCACGAATCACGGCAATCACATCTTGTGATGGCGCGATGTTATATCGTGGTAGCTGATACGAAGAATCTAAACTGATATCGAACAGACCGTTCAAATAACGGTTGACGGCCGAGATATCATAGGTTAATGTAATGCGTCCGCACATCTTGAAGCCTCCTCTCAGATTGAAGGAATAGGATAATTATGTCTATCTATGCGTCCGGATCCAAAGAATCAAGAATGGCTTTCAAGACCGATGGACGATTGGTCATGATTCCATCCGCGCCAAGTTCGATCAACTGAAGCATCATGTCGGGGTCATCGATCGTCCAGTAGTGCACGGCGATGTTGTGTCGATGGGCTGAACGGACCATTCGGGATGTGGCCAGCGTAATGCCGGATTGTTCCACCGGAACTTGAATGACATGAATGGGATCCCAGAAGAAGAAATCGAGGAACATCGTTTGCAGGATGACATAGCGAATGACGGTCTTGACCGAGGGAGACATCATCAAATCAGCGTGGCTTTCTTTTTTGATAGACTTTAGACGATCGAAAACCTCGTCATGGAAAGAGGCCAATACGATGCGTTCATACGTATGATATTCGGCATCCAATTCATCCATGATTTCAATGACTTGTGCGAGGGCATCAAGGCCCAGAACACCCGATTGTTTGATTTCGACATTGATCACGTTGTTCGGAAAAGCGATGATCAACTCGCGCAATGTCGTCACCAGGAATTTTGAGGGATGTCTGGGGAGGATGCCTTCGGGATAAGTCACGTCAAGCGGAGACACCTCGAAGCCAAGATAGTTTTGATATTTTTCGAATGTTTCTGATGTGTTGACACCGCTTTGGACCGGATTATGATAGCCAAAATCGACTTCATCATCCAGTAGATCGGTGTAATTTGTCAAGTGAATGGGCGCATTGACAAGGGTGGTTTTCCGATCAAGCGTTGTATCGTGCGATAAGATGATGACACCGTCCAGGGTCATAGAGACATCGGTTTCCATGATGACAAACTCATCGATAGAAAAAGCATGATAGAAAGCTTCAAGCGTATTGTCCGGAAATTCGTGGTTACCGCCACCATGAGCGATGAGGCGTGGTAATCCGTCATACACTAGAAGTGGATTTTCTTGTGATACATTGGGAAATCTTGGTAACAATACAAGGGTCAAGTATGTCAATATCAAGACAAGAACAATGACAAGCCAACGTTTTTTTCGCATAGAACATACTCCTTCATCTGATTACATCTATTATACCATACGCAAAATGGCATGATTTTTGAAAGCGAAAAAAAGTTGAAATTAGGTATTGTGTTTAACACACTAATGTGATATCTTAGTAGTGTGTTACGCACAGTAAGGGGGTGTTTTCGATGAATTCTCAATTTAAGAAGGGTGTAATCGAAATGTGTGTGATTCATATGATTGAGCAAAATGACATGTACGGTTTTGAAGTGATCGACGCTTTGTCACGCGAGATTGATGTGAATGAAAACACGATATACCCCATTCTTCGACGCTTGACGGATCAAGGATTCTTTGAAACCTACTCGACACCCACAGGTATCGGGCCACCGAGGAAATACTATCGAGTGACACAAAAAGGTCAAGAACGCGGGTTATCGCAAAGAAAAGAATGGAACAAGTTTCTGAAGGGTGTGTATCGCATTTTGGAGGTGGAAAAAGATGAAAAGTAAGTATTTATCAACAATCGAGCAACTTTTAACACAATTCGTCATCAGTAAAACAGAGATCAATGACATCATCAGTGATTATGATCAGATGTTTGAAGATGGCTTGGCGAAAGGGATGACTGAAGAAGAAGTCATCGAGTTTCTTGGAACTCCGGAAAAAATCGCACGTGATTTTTCTGAGGATTTTTCGATGAAGGTTCGCCGGAAACGCAATCATAAGATCACAGCGCTGATGCCTTTTCTCGCGGTGATTACGTTTTTTGTCCTTGGCAACTTCGGATATTGGCATCCGGGGTGGATGGTGTTTCTCCTGATTCCCATCGTGGCAATTCTGAACGAACATGTCGGCAAGAGAAACCGCGAGATGATCATATCCCTCAGTCCCTTTATTGCGGTCATCACTTTTTTATTGATTGGGTTCATCGCGAAGATTTGGCATCCAACTTGGTTGATATTCCTGATTGTGCCTGTCAATGCGATTGTGTTCTCTCAAAAACATACGCGTCCACTTGATTCACTCATCGCACTCAGCCCATTTGTCGCTATGGTGATATTCTTCATCTTGGGTCATTTCAAGCTATGGCATCCGGGTTGGTTGGTTTTCATGATCATTCCCATGTTGGCTATCCTGCATGATCGTGTGAAATGGCGGTTGTGGGCGTTAGAGGCTTCATTTGCCGTTTCGATCGGGCTGTATCTCTATTTGTTCTACACCAAGGGGGTGTGGGGATTGTCACTCTACGTCTTTTTGATCCCTGTTGCGGTGGGAATCTTGTTCAGTGACATTGAATTCCGCTGGAGCGGCAGACCACTCATCATCAAATTGTTGGTTCTCGCATCAATCGCGGTATATGTGCTCTTCGGTGTGTGGTTTGGGACATGGCCTTATCTATGGGTTGTCTTCTTCTCTGTGCCGATATATGCGATTCTCACAGAGAAAAAGAGACGCGGAGTCTTGTCAGCCATCTCGCCGTTTGTCGCGATCACGTTATTCTTTTACCTCGGCTATTTTGGGGGATTATGGTCGATTTCTTGGTTGGCTTTCCTTTTGATACCGATCGTGGCAATCCTCGAAGGAAAATAGAGATATCATCGTTCATGTGATTAGCCCGCGACTGAATGTCGCGGGTTTCATTTTTTGTTATGACTGCCAATGCACATGAGAAATAATGGCGGCCCCCTTGCGGTTACGTCTATTTTTCGATATAATGCAATCGGCTAATCAACTTCTAGGCGGGATATTTCATGCAAGGAAAAACTTATACAAGGAAAATGCGATCTCGGATGATCATCATTACGTCCATATTTATGTTTTTGGGCGTTTTTACGATTTTGTCGGGTCTTTTGTATTTTACATGGTTTGTGATCCATCGTATTGAACACGATGATGCCGAGTCTGCAGTCGAACAAGTTCATAATATCATTGAATATGAGAGTTACTTTTTGTCGAATTCCGTCGCGGATTGGTCCTATTGGGATGACACCGTGGCATTTATCCATGGCGTTGATGACAATTATTATGAGACCAATCTTCAAGCTCAAACCTTAGTGACTTTGCAGATTGATTTCATGGTATTTTATTCTCTGAACGGCAATGTTTTTTATTCGCTTGCGGGCGTTGATGACGAAGAGATATATCCTGTTTCAGAAGCCATATTGACGCAAGTGACCGCTCTAGGAATTCCTGGAAATACCCATCGAGATTTTTCGGTATCCGGAATCATCAATACGTCCCAAGGTCCTTTGCTTATCGCATCGCAACCGATATTACAAACGAATCTCGAGGGAGATGTGGAGGGGCAATTGGTCTTCGGGAGATTCTATGATGATCAGTCCAATG
>JBAZGL010000085.1:0-5550 GCA_041652855.1 Candidatus Izemoplasmatales bacterium | reverse complement strand
TTTGCACGCGAAGCGCGTGCCCCGCATACATGCGTTTTTCACAAGCATCACCCGGGAAGAATCATCAAGTTCGATGTGATTGATCATCCGGTAGAGATCGGTTTCGATCCGGCTAATCCACAACTGAGCGAGATCGGTCACGTCAATAAACGTGACTATGTCCATCTCATCATCCTGTGATCGGACATAGTCATTATGAACCAACGCCAAGATCATCCGCGTTTTCTTCTGAACGTTTCCAGTCAAGATCCGATGCGTGAACACCTGGTCATAGAGCATCCTTCCGGTCGTTTCATGATGTGAGAACAAACGTTGAAGTTTGTGATGCTCCTGTGGTGTGAGTGCATCACGCAATTCATTGGAAAGATGGTAATACCACCCGTTTTGAGCGAAGATTGGCACTTTGTTCCGCCCAAGCCGATAATCCAGATTGAGAAAATGACGATCCGAGGCAAGCGATACGGTAATGGAGACGAGTTCCTCTGCGGATTCATAGACATAATCGATGGTCTGTTGCAGGATGATGTCGTTCTGAAACGGATATGTGAACCGCTTCTTCGTAGCAGATGGGCGACCCAGATGTTTTTCTAAAGCTTGTTCCACGAGTTTGAGGAATGATGCCCGATAATCGGTATGGAAGTCTGATTCCCAATAACCATCGAGAAACACGCCTTCTTCTTCATCCGTGAACCCGATTTCCCGCTCAGTCCAATGATAGAATAAGGTGTTATGAAGTTCATCTTCGTAATCAATGGTGCTATCAAATGACTTGTCCAGCGCAGCGAACCGTGCACAGCGCACAAAGTCAATCAGTTTAGCCGAGGAAACATTCATTCATGGACTCCTTGTAAATCTTTTTTGCTTCGTTTCATTCTACCATAAAAACAAAAAAACTTCCAGTGGTCGGAAGTTAGTTGACATGCATCACAATCATGAACTCACGCTGGTGAATCCGTTCCACTTCCGCATCATTACCCTGATAATCACTCAGTTTTTCGAGCAACTCATAAGACTCGATGACCTGAAACGATCCTTGGATGTTCCGATTCAGGAACACATCGTTTGCGGAAGTAAGTTCGAGCATATAGACTTCGTATATTCGCGTTTCACAAGAATCATGCTCGATCAAAGTCATACGTTTCTCAAAGGTGGTATGTATCGAAAAGACCCACGAGGACAGCGAGAGTCGTAATGATTCCATGACGAAACCCGGCTCAAAGGCGCACTCAAAAAACCGATATTGATGTTTCGACTCGTCCACTAACACACCGTAATCATTTTGGATTTTGACGATAATTTTGGCGAAATGCCGTTTTGGCTGATCAAGACAATCTTCCGCCAACAGATCGTCATGATAGATTTCAATGATCATTTCTCGCTCCGAATACATATGTCAGGGGCTTTTTGAAGCCATCCACGAAGAATCCGATCAACCCTGCGAAAATGACCGTCGTTGGGCCGATGTAAAACCAGTGTTCCTGATGATAAAACAAAAATCCCACTCCGACTGTCACACATAAAGCGATGATTTCTCCAATGAGTTTCCCCATACCGAAACTGATATGCAAACGATGCGATAATGCAATGCAAAATGCATCGAGTGCAGGCAATGGATAGGTTGAAAGGATAATCAGATTCAACCCGATGGCGCAAACCACAATGGCCAATAACAGATACAGAAGATTTCCGAAAATGAGTCGATCCACCATTGAAGGAATCACGAGCAAAAGCGTATCGATCACCACTCCAATATAAAAACTGATGACCAGAGGGACAAGCATATAGCGATCGGGTCTGCGTCGTTCGATGACATAGGCCAGCGAAATCATCACCCATGCGAAAATCGGCGTCAGATACTTATAATCCAGAGGTATTCCCTCATAAAAGTTCCGGTTCAACGCATCCCAACTGCTCATTCCCAAATGTGTCTTTTGCATGAGCGTCACACATAGACCGAGGAGTGTGAGGCCTGAGACGTACAGGAGGAGGCGTTTCAGCGTTTTTTTTGTAACCATTCATGGATCCTTTCTGCGGTTTCGATTCCCGAAACCATCGCATCCACAATCCGCTTGTGCGTGATGATGCGATCTCCCCCCACGAATACTTTTTCGTGGTTGGTACGCGTGTGATCCGGAGTCGTGGGAATCTTGATAGAAGTTTGATGGAGGCATAGATCTTCGGACATCTGACCAGTCGCAAAAATCAAATCATCTAGTTCAAAGGTGACGGTTGCTCCAGGTATCGTTTCGATCCGGCTGCGCTCATCGGGACCATCTTGAACCAAACGGGTCCGGACACATTCCAGTTGGTTACTGCCATGACCGCGACAAAACGCCACCGGTCCGAGCAGTTCGTGAATGATGACGCCTTCCTCCTGTGCGGCGGTGATTTCTTTTTCGCTCGCAGGAGCTTCATTCAAATTGCGGCGGTAGATGATTTCCACGCGTTTGTCGAGACGCACCAACGTGCGCGCCATGTCGATGGCCACAAAACCGAGGCCGATGATCCCGACCCTTTTTCCAAGCGAATGCCTGAGCGTATCTTGGGATACTCTTTGCTTATGCAAGAGATCAATGGCATAATGCACTTTCAACCCATCCTGGTTGAAAGGGACCTGTATAGGTTGATCGAGACCGTTGGCGATAAAAACCGAGTCATACATGTTGAGTAGTGAATCCAACATCACATCCTGTCCAACAATGGTGTCATAGGTTATTTGCACACCCAATGCGCGTAAACGCGCATCATAAATATCGAGTTCAGCTTCCGAAAAACGAAAATTGGGCACATAGTGATAGATCGCGCCACCCAAACGTCGATCCGCTTCGATCGCGTGCACTTGATATCCGAACTCGGCCATTTTCAACGCATTCGCTATGCCAGCCGGCCCGAGACCGATGACGAGGTGCCGCTGTGACAGGATTGGTCTTGGTCGTGTCTCATCTATAAGAAACATCGTCCCGATCGCATGTTCCAGCTGACCGATCTGGACAGGTCTTTTCGCTTTATTCAAGGTACAATGCCCTTCACAGAGAATTTCTTGAGGGCAGAGCAAGCCACAAAGTTCAGGTAGATTGGATGTCTGTTGCCATAAACGCCACGCGCCCCAAAAATCCGATTGCTTGATTTTAATCATGAACTCGGGGATTGGATTGTGTGCGGGGCAGGCTGCCACGCACGGCTGAGTGGGGCAATTGAGACAACGCGATGCTTCAAAAGTCCATTGCTGAAAATCGCTCATGAATAGCCTCCTCTGATATCTTCATCCATTATACCACAGAGGTTTTTAATTCCATTCCGTAAAAGTATATTTTGTTGCGCCTTACCATGCATTATCAGCCATCCACAAAAATCAAAAAAGTGGGATTCGATCAATCGAACCCCACGGGAATGTATTATGCTTTCAAAGCAATCTTCAGCACATCTTCGATCGTTTCGACCAAGGAAATCTTCAGCGCATCGCGCACTTCTTTGGGAATATCGTCGATATCTTTCTCATTGCCTTTCGGAATCACGATTTCTTTCAGACCCGACCGCAATGCTGCAATCGCTTTTTCTTTGAGTCCTCCGATCGGAAGCACCCTCCCCTTCAAAGTGATCTCTCCTGTCATGCCCACAAAGCGATCCACCTTACGCTGAGACAAAACCGAAATGAGCGCTGTCGCAATCGTCACACCCGCAGAAGGTCCGTCTTTCGGAATCGCCCCTTCGGGAACATGAATATGGATGTCATATTTTTCGGATAGATCGATTTTGATGTCGAGTTTCTCACTATTCGCCCTGACATAGGACATGGCGGCCATCGCGGATTCTTTCATCACATTACCGAGGTTTCCGGTCAACACCAAGTTGTTCTTTCCACCATAATACGTGGCTTCGACATCGAGGGTGTCTCCTCCGGCCATGGTGTATGCCAGGCCTGTGACTACACCAATCATATCTTCTTTTTGGATCTGATTATTGTGAAACAGCGGTTTGCCGAGGTATTGAGTGAGTTTTTCTGGTGTTATTTCCACTTTTTCGAGCTTGTTGACCAAAATCTCCTTGATAGTCTTTCGAACGATCGATCCGAGTAAGCGTTCGAGTTGGCGTACGCCCGCCTCACGTGTATATTCCTTGATCATCGTGCGAATCGTGTCATCGGTCACTTCAAGTCTTCCCGACTCGAGTCCATGACTCTCAATCTGTTTTTTGACCAAGAATCGCTCGGCGATGTAGAACTTCTCAATCTCGGTATAGGAACTCAACTCGATGATCTCCATCCGATCCCTGAGGGGGGCGGGAATATTCTCGAGATAGTTTGCGGTCGTGATGAAAAGCACTTTGGATAGATCATAATCCTCTTCCACATAGTGGTCGCTGAAGAATTGATTTTGTTCGGGATCCAATACTTCAAGCATCGCAGAGGATGGGTCGTTGCGCTCATTCATGACTAACTTGTCGATTTCGTCAATCAAAAAAACCGGGTTGGCGACTTTCGCCCGAATCATGCCGTTGATGATTCTTCCGGGCAATGCGCCCACATAAGTCCGACGATGCCCTCTGATTTCCGCTTCGTCGTGAACTCCACCGAGTGATGTTTTCACGAACTCACGATTAAGCGCATTGGCAATGGACTTTGCCAATGATGTCTTCCCGACACCCGGAGGCCCTGAAAGACAGAGTATCGTCTGCGGGTTTTTACCCGTGAGCATCTTCACAGACAAGTACTCGATGATGCGCTCTTTGACTTTATCCAAGCCATAATGCGCCGCTTCAAGTTTCTCTATCGCGACATTGATGTCTTTCTCATCTTCCGTCGTCTTCTGCCAAGGAATGGAAATCAATGTCTCAAGGTAAGTGCGGACGACGCTGGCTTCGCTGGAATTCGCGGATAAATATTCATATCGCTTAAGTTCCTTAAGCGCTTTCTCACGCACGCGATCCGGCATATCCGATGCATTGATCATCTCGAGCAATTTTTGCGCGTCGTCTTGTTTTGAATCTCCGAGTTCTTCCTGTATGGCGCGCATTTTTTCTCGCAGATAATATTCTTTCTGGTTTTGATCCGCTGATTTTCGGACTGATTCATTAATTTTGGACTCGATGGACTGAAGCGTTTTCTCTTTCTCGATATCCTCGAGAATATATTGCAGGCGCTTGTTGATGGAGACAGTTAACAAATACTTCGCCCGATCATTTTCCGAGATTCTCAATTCAGAGGCGATCAAATCGCACAGACGATCGCTCGTGATGCCCGATTGCATGGTGTCGAGCACTTTTTTGGAATCACGGAACAAAAAAGCAGCGTTCTCAATCGTCTCTTTCGTCACCATTTTAAGCAGGACTTGTTCCTCATCAAGGTTTTCCGGCCGAAGAACCATCGATGTGAAATCGATGAGATAATACGGTTCCTTGGCCATCAAATCATGAAGCTCAACTCTGGTGATCGGCTCGAACTTGATCTTGTAATTGCCATTAGGCAACTTGATTTTGACCGAGATTCGTGCCAGCAGGCCCACAGCCAGAAAATCGTCAAACTCGGGCTCTGTTATTTCTGGATTATGCTGA
>JBAZGL010000084.1:0-5556 GCA_041652855.1 Candidatus Izemoplasmatales bacterium | reverse complement strand
CCCGCAATTAACCCGCGGCAACAACTCTACGACCTCATTGATATGGGGATCTTCTTCCACATGGAAGTATTTTCCGACCAAATGGATCAGGAAACCGAGCACAAAGCCGAGGCCTCCGAGCACCGTTGCTGCATATACGATCTCCATTAGACAATCCCCCCTAAACGGCTGAACACAAGCGCGAGGATCGCTGCGACCACCAAAGCGATGGGCACGCCTTTAAAGGCTTTGGGTACGGGTGAAAAATCAAGTTTTTCACGGATCATGGAAAAGATGTACATCACGAAGAGAAAGCCGAGCGAAATGAACAATGAATACACGACGGTTTCGCTAAAAGTGTGACTTTTGTCGATATTGATGATCGCGACACCGAGTACTGCGCAGTTCGTCGTAATTAACGGCAAATAGATTCCCAGAGCCTTATAGAGCGCTGGAGATATCTTCTTCAAGAACAATTCCACCATCTGCACCAAGGAAGCGATGACAAGGATAAAGACGATCGTTCGCATATAGGTGATGGAGAAGAGTGCCAACACGTAATGATAGATGACCCACGTCAAAATGCTCGAAATCAGAATCACAAACACAACAGCCATTCCCATTCCCAGTGCGGAACTCCGTTTTCGAGATACACCGATAAAGGGACAAATCCCCAAAAATTGGGTAAGAACGATGTTTTCTACAATGAATGCGATAAACGCAAGTTGAATGAGTTCGCTCATGATTTAGCCACCTTTCCAACTTTTTTCGAAGCTCTGTGGTTTGTGATTGCGGCCACTCCGGCCAACAAGAAGCCGAAGGTCAAAAATGCGCCAACCGGTTTGACAAACATATCAATGGGCTGGATATTCAAGAAATCAAAGATGAATCTCATATTGAGCACCACATCGCCCCAGACGGTGATGGTACCGTTGCCTAGAACCTCTCTGATGATACTGATGACTACGATCGCAAAGGTGAACCCAAGCGCCATACTCACTCCATCGACCACAGAATCGAGCGGTTTGTTTTCCGATGCAAATGCTTCTGCGCGACCTAAAATGATGCAGTTGACCACAATCAGCGGAATAAACATGCCCAGGCTCTTATGAATGTCGGGTATAAATGCATTCATCAACATATCGACCATCGTCACGAGTGTGGCAATGACAACGATGTAGACCGGAATTCTCACCGGTTTGACCCATTCGCCCAACTTCTGATGACTCATGATCAATGATATCAGCAAGTTCGAAAGCACCAAGACAAACAAAACCGCAATACCCATCCCGATGGCGTTTTCCAAGCGGGTCGTCACCGCAAGCGATGGACACATCCCCAGCATGGAAACCAAAAGCGGATTCTCTTTGACAAAACCTTTTAAGAAGTTTTCTTTTTGATTCATCAGTTTCCACCTCCGAAATCAGCCACTACACGACCGGCGACGAGTTCGAAACAACGTCTGACTCCGCCATCATATGCGGGTCCATAACCAATCGAGGTGACAGTCACGCCGGAGAGGGCATCGAATTCGGTTGCCCAATCGCTGATGAGCACTCCGGTCATTCCGAAATCAAGATCAGCCAAGGTCAAACCTAATCCTTCCGTCCCGCTGTTGCCGACAAACGCATAGTCACGAACCGTGAAATCCGCATCAATGGCAATCAACATGTTCACGCGGCCTTTATATGCGATTGCGCTGACGCCGTAAATGGCGGCATACACATCATGGGTCGTCTTGTCCTTCAATAGATACAGTGAGTTGATATCGCCTTCCAGTTCGATTTCATCCAAATCGTATGAATCGATATCCGGATAGAACTGACGCAACATTTCCCTTTTTTCCTTGATGGCGTTCTCATGGATGATTCCCGCCGTAAAATGGTTGACAGTTGCGAGCAACACACCACATACGACGCCGAGACATAATAACACCAGCCCGGAAATCAAACCTTTATTCATCCGTTCGCACCTCCGTTCAATGAATCGATAAAGCGATCCAATAAGGCGACCAGACTGCGCATCGAAATTTCTGTGGACGCCGAGGCTCCGGCAATCGTATCGATGGTCTCACCTGCAAGGTACTGGTCGATAATCGTATTTTCCACCCAAGGAGGGGGGCCTCCCACGTATGAACCATACGGGGGAACATTGTAGTCGTCATAATAACTTTCCCGAGAATACACCGAACGCGATTCAACACCATCCAACGTATCGTTGAGGACAAACGTCACTTCGATCGGCGTGGACGGATACATCCCTCGTGCTCCCATGACCACTGTCCGGGTCGTTTCATCATAACTCAAAAACCAACTGCGATTCGACACCATACCACTGGTGGAAGCGAGATTGCGAATTTCGGCTTGTTCATCATCGGAGGGCTGATAGTCGCCCGATGCCACACCCAAGTATGTGTAGTTAATCGCAAGATAGACATCGATGACGGTCGCCTGGGCACCAATCGTAATGTTTGCGATCAACGGATAGCTGACGAACGTATCGGGATCCAGATTGTTGATGATCGAGTTGATCGTCACCACCACGGAGGGAATTTCAAAATCATCGAAATCATGGGCATATTGTTCCCGCGCATAGATCGCTGCGAGCTCAAAACCCTTACCTGAATATGTCGCACCCGCGATCGTGTCGACTTCGAGCACTACTTCGTTGAATGAGAATGAACGAAATTGATCAAAAAACGCGCTGTCGAGCTTTTGATAGTACAACCCTGGGAAGTCCTCGTCGTCATCCGTTTCGTTGTGGCTGATGACTTTGACTCCGATGATCTGATCGGTCGCAAAATCGATGGCATACGCCACTTTCAAACCCCCGGCGTTGCCAAAAGAGGAAATGATGTAGACTACACCCACCGCTTCATCGTCTTCATATACCAAATAACTCCCGTCAAGTGTCGGTTGAAAATAATCTCCCTCAGCGGGACCGGATTTCCCCGGTTTGAGATAACTCTTCGAAACGCCCACGTATTCTGCTTCCTGAATGTCTGTCGCATCCTCGAAAAACGCCAGGAGACTCGCTTCAAAAAGCCGCTTCTCTTCCGCCAATTGCCGTTGCCTTTCGGCTTCCGCACGGACATCGATCTGCTCGGTCATATAGCGACTATACATGCCGCCAAATACGAAGATAGCGGCGATGATCACCAATGCGCCGACAAGAATTCCATGTTTCATCATAAATGATTTCATCTTACCTCACCCCCCAGAATCGGATGATCCAACCGGTCATCACATCATAGAGACTGTTTGATTTCACCAAGGTATACACCATCAAGGCCAATACCAAAGCGCACAGGAATCCAAGGCGGATAAGACTCGTCTTCTTGAGACCGTTAGAACGGATGATGGCGGTTTGATTGTCGATTGGAAAAGCAAAGATATTCATCACGATAATCGACGTACCCACGCCTTCGGGGTAATCGCCGATGAAACGAAACAGAACGGTCAACGCGCCCAAGAACAACGCGAAGAATACCATTCCCAAAGCGTTGCGTGGGGAAGTCACGGGTTCTGTTGCCATGAACACCGCACCAAACATCAAACCTCCGCTGAGAATGCTATATACTGGGAACCATAATCCCGAATTCCCGTTGATGATGCCAATGAGCCAAGAGAGCACAAATACCGTGCCTACATAGATGAGCGGTGTCGACCAA
The DNA here is from genome assembly GCA_041652855.1 of Candidatus Izemoplasmatales bacterium. Classification (GTDB taxonomy): domain Bacteria; phylum Bacillota_I; class Bacilli_A; order Izemoplasmatales; family Hujiaoplasmataceae; genus JAAYZB01. The sequence goes on along the minus strand of JBAZGL010000084.1, from coordinate 1,907 downwards.
CGAATCACTTTCCGAATCGAAAGCCAGATATAACTGACCAATATCGCCAAAGCACCCGTTTCCGCCAGCGCGCCGGGAATAGTGCCAAAGAAGAAATTCCACAAAGTGCCATACGGCGCGACCAATACATCGTATTCCAACATTTTACTTCCTTGAAGCACCCCTAAGGGGGTTGCGCCTGCATATGCATCAACCAAGACCTCGGAACCGTTCATCACGCCTCCCGCTTGATTGATCACGCCCGTCAGCGTAAACCCGACGACGAGATAACCGAGCAATGCGGGGTTGAAGATGTTGTGTCCGAATCCGCCAAAAAGCATCTTGCCGATGATCGAGGCGATGAATGCACCGAAGATCAGCACCCAGTAAGGCGTATACAGTGGCAAAATCATCGCAAGAATCAATCCGGGAATAAGCGCATAAGAAGTGCTTAACTTCGTCATGATCGCTTTGAAGTTGCGTTCTTCCTTGTTTGTGATATAGAAAAACACCGCTTCCATCATCATCGACAACAAGCCTCCCGAAATGATGAAGAGGAGGGGATACAACATTTCCACAAACGTATTATTGCCTTCGACGAACACCTTGATGCCGTTTTTATACCAAGCAAACAAAATCACCGGCAACAAACCGATCAAAAAATCACGCATGACGATGCCGGTTGTATGTTCCTTGTGATCCGAGAGCCTCAGAAATGGCGCTTTGCCTTGAGAGAATCTAGCCATTTTTATGCTCCTTTCCGTAATAATTCTTTTGCTTTGTACACATAATCGGTAATTTCAATATGAGAGGGACACACATAGGAACACAAACCGCATTGCATGCATTTATCCGCGTTCAACCGTTTGATTGCCGGAACGTCTTTCCTCTCGAAACCGCGTTGGATTTCCGTAGGAGTCAAAAACACCGGACAGACGTCGGCGCAGCGACCGCAGCCGAGACATTCGGGATGCGCCACATCATGAGGCTTATCGAGCACCAAGACCGACCCAAGCGTATCGCTGACCACCAAATCATCGATTAGGATCGCTCTTCCCGTCATCGGACCACCGGCCACGAACCAAGCATCCTTCGGATCCAAGCCCTCGCGATACCCACCCGACAAACGAATCAAGTCTTGAACGCTCGTTCCAATGGGAACGAGAAAGTTCTTGGGTTCTTTGATTCCTTCACCGGATATCGTCACGACCCTGCGAATCAAGGGAATATTGTGTTCGACCATATCGGCATAGACGATTGCAGTGGCAGCGTTGTTGACGATGACGCCCACTTGAGAAGGTAATTTGGGATATGTCTTGTGTGTGATTTGCTCGACGATATATTTTTCCCATCCTGCGGGATACACATCCTGAATCGGAAAACACGTGATGCCGGGATAACGATCCAAATGGGACGAAACGGCTTCACGTATGGAATGGTTGTATTCTTTATAGGCGATGAATCCTTGTTCTGCGCCTGCCGCCTTCATCATATAATGCAGTCCTTTGACCATCCGCTCCGCCTGAAGATCGATCAACTGACAGTCGCATGTCATATAGGGTTCACATTCCACTGCGTTGATGATCACTGTGTCGATGGGGCATTTGGTTTGATACTTGATGTAGGTAGGAAATCCTGCCCCTCCAAGACCAGAGAGCCCACACGCCTTCATCTTGGCGATGAGTTCGGCTTTCTCGAGCTTTTCGGGTTCGTTTTGCGGTTGGACCGAATCCGCAAACGTGTGGGTGTGATCGTTGGTGATTTCGATGGCGTCCACCATTTTACCGGAAAGATGCCATGCTTTCTTGATTGCCGTCACTTGACCGCTGATCGATGCGTGGATCGGCATTTCACCGAACCCTTCTCTCATCGCGATGACTTGACCGATCTTAACCGTATCGCCGATTTCCACCATTCGCTTCAATGGA
>JBAZGL010000083.1:0-5644 GCA_041652855.1 Candidatus Izemoplasmatales bacterium | reverse complement strand
AGGAACGGCCCCTGCCCCTCCAGGTGGTTTTCATCATTTTGAGTGTTTCGGGCGTGATATTCATCCAAATCATGAGCCAGGACAAGCTGGGGGCATCTCCTCCGTTGGGTTATGTACTCTTGTTCTGTGCGGTGTTGTCGGCGGCATTCTTCAATATCTTTTCCCGGAAATCATCGAAAACGATGAAACCGGAAGCATTGACGTACTTCATGATGCTCTCCTCCGCCATCTTCTTCAACGCTGTCTATCTCATTCAACTTGGTTGGAAGGGGCGAATCGGGGATTACTTCATCCATCTCTCGAAGGTCGAAGTGGTCGGGCCCTTGCTCTATCTCGGACTTATGGCCTCCATCGGCGGATTCTTTCTCGTCAACTACTGCCTTGCCAGACTCCCCGCGCACATTTCGAGCATCTATGCCAATGTGTCGACGATCATCGCCATCGCCGCGGGTGCACTCATTCTGTCTGAAGAACTCGCATACTATCATTACATCGGAAGTGCCATGATTTTGATTGGTGTCTATGGCACAATTGTGTTGAACCAACGAAAACAGCCCAACCACATTCCCATTTATCGAGGTAAATCCAAATGAACATCAAAATCGTCTATGCGACCAAAACCAAACACTCGCGTAAAATCGCTCAAGCGATCGCAAACGGCTTCAACATCCAAGCGGAAAATTATCTCAATAATCCGAAACTCGAAGATGTCGATCTGTTGTTTTTGGTCAGCGGCATCTATGGCGGAGTGAGCGATCCGAAGTTTCTCCAGTATGTTGCTTCCCTCAATCCTTCCTCTATCCGCATCGCAGCGGTTGTCACAAACTCAGCGGGAGGCACCTTCGCAAGCGAAGGCGTGCGCCAGACGCTCAAAGACGCGGGGATTGTTGTTTATCCAGAAGCCTTCATCTGCAGAGGAGCCTTCCTGTTCTTCTATATGGGACACCCCAATCAAACCGACCTCGAGTCAGCCGTCGCTTATGCCCATCGGGTTCGTGAGGCGATTTCGGGTCAATAACCGATATTTTTTCTTTTTTTTGGCAAAACGGATGACAAATCCTCTTTTTTGGTATATGATATAAGTGTATTCCCCGTATATAGATTCTAGCATCTTCATGATTCAAGAATTTTGTATTGTGGAATTCATTATGTGTTAGCATTAGCGTATTGATATTGAGTCAGGCACTATTGGCAATGTTTTACGTTTCATGTTCAACGTATTGGCTTTGTATTTGTATATATGGGGAATACACACTGATCATAATGCGAATCGCATCCGAGATGGATGCGATTCTTTTTATGTGGTTTGTTCCAGAGCGAGGTGTTCAGGGACCTCTTTGCTATCCATAGCCTTGTTCCTCGAAATCGCTTTGTGGATGAAGTAGAGGTAGGGCAAGCCGAGGTTGGTTTCAAGCAGAGAGTTGATGATGATCGGTTGCCAACCCGTCGGACGAATGCCGGTGAGAAGCAACGAGGCTTCCCAGGCGAATTGCACGCCGATACCGATTAGGAGCAAGCGGGGAATAGAAATGCGGTTTTTATCGGAGCTTTGGAGATTCTTGAAGATGATGATGACATACCCCACCAAGAGAATTAATGCCATGAATCCGTGATAACCGGTACCGCGAGCAATGGAGATTTGGCGAAAAGATTGGCCGAAGTTTTGGCTGATGAGACCGATGCTCACCCAGGCGATGACAATCAAAAAGATCCACTCGAACAAGCGTTTGTCATGATCGAGCGCGAGATAGATCCAGACGAAATTCGTGATGCCATAACTCATGCTGAGCCATAGCAGAAACCAGAAAGTATCGGCACCCATGACATTTCTCGATCCCAAGGCGAGATAAAAGATTCCATAATCGACGATAAAATACAAAAGACCACCGGCAAGGCCGAAAAGCAGGGCACGTCGACGATTGAAATAGTAGAGAAGCATCATTAATACCAATAAAAAGATGATATCAAGCCATATATACAAACCATTCAATTCTCGGGAAACCAGATAATCCATCGTACTTCCTCCCATCTGATAATAATCACATTGTGTCAAAAGCAGAGAAAAAAGTCAAGATTGTCTCGAATATCGCTGAATGATTTTGGGTATTTCGTGGATTGATGCTTTTTTTCGATCCTAATTGATGATACAATATGGTGCGTGTAAAGAAATATAAGAATGGGATGCTTTCAGATGGATACGTTGATCTATGCGCTTAATGCCGTATTACCCTTATTATTATTGATTGGACTGGGATATCTTCTCAGCCGTTTCAAATTCGTCGATGCGAATTTTCTCGTATATGCGAATAAGTTCGTGTTTCGAATCGCCTTGCCGGCGCTCCTTTTCTATACCATTTATTCCGCTTCAAGCCTCGAAGATATCAATTGGAGTGTCGTGCTTTATGCGAGTGTCGCGGTTCTCGTGCTTTTCGGGTTGGGCTTGTTGACGGTGATTTTCTTGATTCCGGATCCCAAAAAGAAGGGCGTCATTCTTCAAGGTGTCTTCCGCTCGAATATGGCCATCCTCGGAGTGCCTCTAGCGGAAGCGTTGGGCGGAGCCCCTGCGGTTTTAGGAGTTGCGTTGACATCGATGGCGATCATTCCATTATATAATATTCTCTCGGTCATTGCCTTGACGATGTTTCAAAAAGACGATGAGGGCCATCCCATTCATTGGCAAAAAGTTGCGATGAAAGTGGTGACGAATCCCTTGATCATTTCCATCTTCATCGGGATCGCCGTGCTTCTGGTGCGCTCGGTGATTCCCTTGAACAGCGTAACGGGAAAGCCTGTTTTTTCCATTCAAGAACATTTGGTGTTTCTCTATACGCCCATCAAATGGATTGCCCAAATCGCTTCTCCGTTGGCATTGATCATCCTTGGTGGGGGTTTTCAATTTACAGCAATCAAAGCTTTGAAAAAGGAAATCATTATCGGCACATCCTGGCGGGTGTTGCTTGCACCTTTTTTTGGTTTGTCCATCGCTGTGCTTTTGTCCAAATATACGACATTTTTTGATTTCGGTGTTAATGATTATCCCGCATTGATTGCCACTTTCGCCTCTCCGGTCGCGGTGACGAGCGCGATTATGGCCAAAGAGCTCGGAGGGGATGAAAAACTCGCAGGGCAAGTCGTTGTTTGGAGCAGTATCGGTTCGATTTTCTCGATTTTCGTCATCATTGTGATATTACGAAATCTCGGGTTACTATAACATGCTTCAGGCATTGGGAAGAGGTGTTTGTTATTTCAGTTTTGTCTAACCCACCAGAGGTCGATTCAGCCGATATCAAGTCTTTTGAAACTCAAAAAACTGATGATTCACTCGTGACTGCTTCTCCTTTTCATTATTATCCCAGCTGCAACAATGACTCCATCCGTCATGCGCCGAGTCACATATCGGGAATCGTGATGATGATTCTGGGACTGACGGGTCTGTTATCGATGTTTGCGGTCGCATATTTTGAGCCACTTGATGAAACCATCACAGGTTTCTTCGGCAGAATCAGCGTGTATTATTCAAGATATTTCGGCTACCAAATTGCCGTAATTATTTTGAGCATTGTCATGTGTTTTGGTTGTCTCTTATCTACGAGATTCTTTCACATAATTCGCTCCGTTATCCGAAAAATGTTACATTCTTGTCAACGGGATGAAACTGAATCTTAGATAAATTTCAGTTGCTTTTTCGGCTTTTCTTTGATAATATAGATATCGGCCTCAATTTCGGAAATGCATTTTTATGTACGGTTACTTTTCCCGCATTCCTTAATCAAGACCCTCGTGCGCCCATAGCTCAATTGGATAGAGCGTTTGACTACGGATCAAAAGGTTTCGGGTTCGACTCCTGATGGGCGCGCCATCCGTTCGGGAAGTAGCTTAGCTTGGTAGAGCGCCTGGTTTGGGACCAGGAGGTCGCAGGTTCAAATCCTGTCTTCCCGACCATGCACTGGAGTAATCAGAGTTAGGCTACTAACTCTTTTGTATTTCTTGGACCCATAGCCAAGCGGTAAGGCAAGGGACTGCAACTCCCTCACCACCGGTTCAAATCCGGTTGGGTCCTCCAATAAAATCTAAAATTAGTTCGATAAAACGAGCTAATGACACAAATTTATGCCTTAATGGGCATTTTTTGTTTTTATAGAACCTGTCATCAGTATTATAATGCCTATATAAAGGCAAAAAAAGGCAATAACACAAATATTTATTTACAAAAAGCAAAAAAAATAATACAATGTAAGTAAAAGAGGTGCTAAAAATGCAAATCAGACGTTATTATTTAGACAAACTAATCAAATACATAGATACAGAATTCGTGAAATTAATTACTGGTGTTAGAAGATCAGGTAAGTCATTTATATTGAAAATGCTTGAGAAACACCTTCAACAACTTAACAAAAAAACGATATATCTCAATTTTGAGCATCCAGATACTTTTAGTATTCAAACGGCTGACAAACTATATGAATTCATCAAAACTCAAGTAGAAACCGATGAAAGAATATATTTTCTATTTGATGAGATAGCTGAAGTTGATAATTGGCAAAAGCTGATTAATGGATTAAGGATTGCGTTTAATTGCGATATATATTTAACAGGGTCAAATGCGAAAATGCTTTCCGGCGAACTCGCAACTTATCTATCCGGTCGATATGTAGAAATTAAGGTCTATCCGTTATCATTAGTAGAATTAAAAGACTTTACTGAAGCAGATAGTATAGATCAATATTTACAAGAATACATAAAGTACGGTGGTTTCCCATCGGTTGCATTCACAAAAGATGAACAAATGAAAAGCGATATATTGAAAGGTATTTATAATAGCATTCTTTTAAAAGATGTTTCGATTAGAGGTAATATTACTCAGATTGATGTGCTCATGAAACTTTCACTGTATTTGTTAGATAATATAGGTAAGTCGGTTTCAAGTTCCAAAATTTCTAATTATTTCAAATCTATGAATCAAGTAGTAAAACCGGAGACTATTAACAAGTACCTTCAACTTTTAGAAAATGCATTTATTTTTTATAAAGCAACGAGATATGATATTCGAGGTAAGGAACATTTAAAAACATTAGGTAAGTATTATGTAGTTGACCTTGGACTAAAAAATATCATGCTAGGTCGTATGAATAGCAATCTTGGGTCTATGATAGAAAATGTTGTTTATCTAAAACTCATTAATGATGGATGGCATGTTTTTGTTGGAAAATATGATGATTTAGAAATAGACTTTGTTTGTTTCAAAGATGATTATACTAAGTATGTTCAAGTGACCTTAAGTATGCCTATAAATAGTACTAGAGAAACAGATAATTTACTTGTTGTGAAAGACAATTATGAAAGAATCATCGTAACCTATGATTACAAAGATGTTGGCGTAATCGATGGGATAAAGATAGTTCACTTAACAACATTCTTAGCAAGTTAGATTTCAAAAAGATAATGATCAAATTACGCAGATAATATGTTTGTAAAAACGAGAGAAAAATGAAACATATAGATTTTTTAGAATATCCTGAATTATATGATGAAATTGCTAAAACACATAATCTATATAGAAGTAATGACTGTGCTTGCGCTAAAGCAGATGAAATAGAATAATATTTTATTGAACCAAATGCATCGTTAGCAAAGCACTTTTCTT
>JBAZGL010000082.1:0-5641 GCA_041652855.1 Candidatus Izemoplasmatales bacterium | reverse complement strand
CTGGTTTTGATAATACATCCCTTTATCCGATACCATTTCGGTATAGATCAATCCCGCACCTTGTTCTTTGAGGATCATGCGGTATGCAGGGCTGGTGACACCCGCCATGGGCGCGACCACAACTTGATTATCAATCACAATATCGTCAATCTTCCATTTCATACATTATGCTCCTCGAATATTTCTGGTATAATTATAACACATAGCCCTTCGCAATCAAAAAAATGCGAGGACATATCCCTATCGTCTGTAATCAAATCAATTTCTGAGTATCAAAACGAATCACACGACACACAAAGAGGTATAGTGACAATGAACGACTATTTGGTTAAAGCATACGCTTTTGCACAAACCGTGAGAATCTATGGAGCGCGTACGACCGATCTGACAGAACAAGCGCGAACCATTCATGATTGTTGGCCTTCCGCTGCGGCAGCTTTGGGAAGAGCTTTGACCGCTTCCGTCATCATGGGGGCGATGTATAAAGGCGATCAGGAGTTGACGATTCAAATCGATGGAGGCGGTCCCATCGGCAAGATTCTAATCTATACCAATGCGAACGGGCAAGTGAAAGGCACCCTCACACAACCGCATGTCCATTTATCTTCTCATGATGGTAAACTGGATGTCGGATCCACCGTAGGTCATGAAGGGTACATCCACGTAACCAAAGATCTCAAAATCCGCAACACCTTCACATCAAGCGCTGAACTGCAAACCGGAGAAATCGGAGATGACTTCACCCATTATTTTGCGATGAGTGAACAAATCCCTTCAGCGGTCGGCTTAGGCGTCAAAGTGTCTACTGACGGGAAAATTGTCGCTTCGGGTGGTTTCATCCTCCAAGTGATGCCCGGCGCAAAACCGGACACTATCCCCCTCATCGAAGAACGCATCCGCAAAATGAAACCCGTCAGCACATTGATCGAGGAAGGAAAGACTCCCGAAGAGATCATAGAAGCGATTACACAAGGTGACCACGTATGGGCCGAGCGACTCGATTTGTCTTATCATTGCGACTGTTCCAAAGAGCGATTCGCAAAAGGTCTCGTCACTTTGGGACATGATGAACTCGAATCCATGATCATCGAAAACAAACCCATCGAGACCACGTGCCAATTTTGTGGAAAAGTATATCATTTTTCCCCGGAAGAACTCGAAGACTTACATCAAACCATGACACAAAAAACGCTCGGGCATGATGCCTGAGCGTTTGATAATCATATCACTTTGATATAGCGTTTGATTTCCCACTCTGTGACGGTTTTACGAAACTCGTCCCACTCTTGGGTTTTCAATTCAACGAATTTACTTGAGATATGCTCACCGAGAGCGGATTGAATCACATCATTTTCTTGGAAGAGCTCCACGGCTTCCTTTAAATTGTCCGGAAGATTAGCCACGCCCAGCGCTTGACGTTCTTTGCTCGTGAGCGCAAACAGATTTTCGTTGATGGGCGCTATGAGCGGTAGATCATTTTCGATACCATCCAATCCCGCCGCCAAAATAACCGCCATCGCGAGATATGGATTGGTCGAAGTATCAACGCTTCTGATTTCCGTTCGCGTTGTTTCACCACGTGTGGCGGGAATCCGAATCATCACCGAACGGTTATGCTCGCTCCATGACACATAACAAGGTGCTTCATAGCCGGGAACCAATCGTTTATACGAGTTGACCGTCGGGTTCGTGATCGCACAGAAATGGCGCGAATGTGTCAAGATTCCAGTGATCCATTTACGACACGTGAGGGATAATCCCAGAGGATCATTCGGGTCATAAAACGCGTTATTTCCGGCCATATCGGCCAAAGAACAATTCGTATGCATGCCTGATCCGTTGATATTGGCAATGGGTTTTGGCATGAATGTTGCGTGTAATCCGTGTCTTCTCGCGATGTTTTTCACGACAAGTTTGAATGTTTGGACATTATCGCATGCTTCGATGATATTCGAGAAGTGAAAGTTGATTTCATTTTGTCCCGGTGCGACCTCGTGATGGCTTGCCTCCATCGTAAAACCGATGCGTTCGAGTTCCAAAACGATGTCTCTGCGGCAATCCCCGGCGCCATCGATAGGTGAAAGATCAAAATAACCGCCTTGATCTGTCACTTTCAAAGTGATCTCCCCGTTCTCGCTCAATTTGAGGAGGAAAAATTCCGGTTCGAAGCCGATATTCAAAGTAGAAAAACCCAAAGCCTCCATTTTTTTTGCGACTCGCTTCAGGTTTCCCCGAGGATCTGCGGGTGAAGGCTTCCCGTCCGGGGTGTACACGTCACAAATCAATCGTGCCACCTTGCCGTAAACGGTCTCTTCCCAACTGAGAATCAGCCAGGTGTTGAAGTCGGGTTTGAGATACATGTCCGCTTCCATGATGCGGACAAACCCTTCGATGGAAGAACCATCAAACATCACTTTCCCGTCCAGAGCGGTTTCGAGTCGACAGACTGGGATTTCCACGCTTTTGATGGTGCCATTGATGTCCGTGAACATCAAGCGGATATACCGCACGTTCTCTTCCTTCGCATTGCGCAATATTTCTTCTTTACTGTAACGATTCATCATTTAACTCATCCTTGTATCGTCATAAGGACAATGCGATGCACTCCTCAGGACAAAACAACCTTTCTTTGAAAGACGCCATTGTCTTTTTTAATAATGACTATTATACAGTGAACAATCAAACTTGCAAGCACCCATCGCACAATTCCTGAAATATTTTTTGGGCCATCACATATTTGTTCTGCTTCTCATCCATAGCTCTTTTGATGATGTACCGATGCGCTTCGTCCTCGCTCATGCCGTGTGCTATGAGACGATTCTTGCATTCGTTAAACATCTTTTCCTGTCCGACCCGATTGCGAAGTTCCTTGTTTTCCTGCATCAATGCTTGCATCTGCTTGGCGTATTTATCCGTGGTCGAAAGCAACAGCGGTAACTCCGCATCCATTTTCATTTCGTCAATCAAAGAAAATCCGAGATATTGATTCAACTTCCTCCATTGGCCCATATAAACACTCGAGCACAGGAGAATGATAGGGATTTTTTCATGGAGAATCAGGTTTTCGATAAAACCGAAGAGATGGGTGATGCGATAAGAAGCATGAATGATGATTTGCCGGTACATGCGCGCTTCATCAGAACGAATCAAGTGTTTCGCCACGACAAAAGAGTATCCTTTTTCGCTCAGAATTCTCTGAATCCGGGTTTCGAAGAACCCGTCATTCACAAGCACAAGGATGTTCGCTGTCATGATTAATATGGCAGAGGATGTTTTTTTGTCAACTCAAGCACGTGATTTTTGATTTGTTCATGAACATCCGCATCATCAGGGTGGCTAAGGCAACGATCGATGAGGTCCGCGACCCACACAAAATCCGCTTCTTTGAACCCTCTTGTCGTCATCGCCGGGGTGCCCAGACGGATGCCGCTGGCGATAAAGGGTTTTTGCGTGTCATAAGGAATGGTGTTTTTATTGCACGTGATATGGACGGAATCGAGCAATTGTTCCGCCTTTTTCCCTGTCAGATGAGCTTTGGACATGCAGTCAAGCAAGAAAAGGTGATTATCCGTTCCTCCCGACACCACATGATACCCGTGTTCAATCAAACGCTCGGCAAAGGCCCGAGCATTTGCGACCACTTGTTTTTGGTAGTTTCTGAAATCTTCTGTAGAAGCCTCGTGAAACGCTACGGCTTTAGCGGCGATGATATGCATCAAAGGACCACCTTGAATGCCGGGGAAGATGACCCGGTCGACATTCTTGGCAATCGCTTCATCGTTCGTCATGATAATGCCGCCTCTCGGCCCCCGTAAGGTTTTGTGGGTGGTGGAGGTGACGATATCGGCCCAGTGACAAGGGTTGGGATGCAGTTGGGCGGCAACCAGCCCGGCGATATGAGCCATATCGACCATGAAAAGTGCTCCTGTAAGATCGCAAATCTCGCGAATCTTCGCGAAATCAATGATACGCGAATAGGCGCTGGCCCCTGCGACAATCAGTTTAGGCCTGATCTCCAACGCCTGGAGACGAAGGGCCACATAATCGATCTGTTCCGTCTCTTTATCGACGAAATAAGGATGAAATTCATAATCGATGCCACTGAAATTGAGTGGATGACCATGTGTCAAATGTCCACCTTGATCGAGCGCCAGTCCCAAGACTTTATCCTTAGGCTCAAGAATCGCTCGATACGCGCCCATGTTCGCCGTCGAACCCGAATGGGGTTGAACATTGACGTACTTCACGTCAAACAAGGCTTTAAGCCGTTCTTTGGCCAATGTTTCTACACCGTCGACGTGGACGCAACCGCCGTAATACCTTTTTCCGGGATACCCTTCGGCATATTTGTTGGTGAGGACGCTTCCGTCCGCTTCAAGGACGCTGAGCGACACAAAATTTTCGGAAGCAATCAATTCCAGGTGGTCTTGTTGGCGATCGATTTCTGATTGAATCAGTTGGGCGATTTCGGGGTCACTGTGAAGAAGTTGTTTCATGAGATTCATCCTTTCTTGATTTGGTTTGTCGATGTGTTTGCTTAGGAAAACTCAATGACGGGTATTTGTGTAATAAAAATATAGATCGAGAAATGCTTGGAGCTCGAGGGTTTCAGCCCGTGCGCTCAAAGGTATCTCGTGCGTCTGCATCGCTTGCTCGATGTCTTTTCTTTCCCATGTGGGATATGCGGAAAGCATATTGTTCATCAGCGTTTTGCGTCTGTGGGCGAAAGCTTGATGGACAAAATGAAAGAATTCTGCTTGCGCTTCCGCCTCCAAAGGCCGTTCCCGTCGGATCTCGATCGATACGACCGCGGAATCCACGTCCGGAACGGGGCGGAAGGCGTTGCGTGATACCTTGAATAATAATTTCGCATCCGCGATGTAGCGAATAATGACGCTGAGCGCACCATAGTCCTTTGTGCCGGGCTCAGAGGTGATTCGCCGGGCAACTTCCAATTGCATCATCATGACCATTCGTTGAATCGAACGGGTTTTCTCCAAAACCATCATCAATATCGGCGTCGTAATGTAATAGGGAAGATTGCTCACGAGGACAATATCATCAACACCAGATAGATGTTCTTTTATGTCAGTTTCGAGATTGCGTTTCAAGACGTCTTCAGGAATGAGGATGAAACGATTCAAATCCGAAAAACGTGCTTTCAATAACTTCACAAGATCACGATCGATTTCATATGCCAAGATACACGGCGCAACCCGAAGTAATCGTTCCGTTAAATAACCCGTGCCTGATCCAATTTCAATGACCCCGGTATCAGGGGTGATACGTGCGCTTGTAACGATTTTCTCGAGGACATTGCCATCGCTCAGAAAGTTTTGCCCGAAACGCTTTTTCGCACGGGGATACCCGCCTTTGGTCTCTGTTTTCATTGGATGGCCGCATCCAGTTCGGAAAGTTTGATCTGAAACCCATTGAGGTTTTTCAGAAATGTTTTCGTGTTGGTCGGGGGAAGTCCCAGATTGTTCGCTGCGCGATGGCGTTTGTGTGCCGCTTGTCGGGAGCCTGACAAACCCCTGGTATACAAGTCGGATGCGCATATCTCATCTTGATACGCGGATGTATAGGTGAATAGATGTGATAAAGCCCGATCGATGCTGGACGCGTCCGCGTGTTCCACGCC
>JBAZGL010000081.1:0-5670 GCA_041652855.1 Candidatus Izemoplasmatales bacterium | reverse complement strand
CACAAATTTCGATGCCGAAGCGCATTTCCTGATACGCAAAAATCAAATTACCGAACGGAATCCGCTGATCGAGATAGGTAATCTCTTTGATATGACCCACTACATCAAAACCGCTTTTGAACCATCTCTTCTCATAATATTCCTTGGTGCTTGGAAGATAAATTTTAGGCACAACACCCAAAATCCGCTTTCCTTGGATGACAAGCGCGGTGTTGAGCACCATCTCTTCCACGATCAAGGGCATGCCGCAAATGATCAACCCGGGAAAAGTATTGCTTGAAAGCAATGTCTTCATGGCTGTTTCAAGATCGTCGAACAGGACGCGATGAAAAAAGAGGTCTCCACACGTATAACCACATAGCCCGAGTTCGGGGAAAATAGCGATCTGGGCAGGGTTATTGTCAAGTGTCGACAACATTTCATTGACATTCGCGATCGGATTTCCCACTTCGATTGTCGGTGAGATCAAACTCACTTTGACAAATCCGTATTGATCCATGATTTACCCTCGATATAGTCCGTGAAGACGAATGTAGTCTGCGACGGATGGGATGACGTACGTGTCGTTAAAACTATCACGATAAGCCGTGGATGACGCTTCTGAAGTGAAACCGGGCAAGAAGATAAACTGCTGTAAATGTTCGGATAGAAAGGGATCGTCACTGAACATTTTCTGGATGTCGATGCCATTTCTATCGAGCAAAACAAAGCGGAAATCAGCCAACAAACTCGGTGCATTGATCCATTTGTGCAGCTTCAACAAGTTATCTGCACCAATCAGGAAGGCGAGTTCCTGATCTGGATATCGCTCTTGAAAACGAAGCAAGCTCTGATATGTTCCACGATAGTCCGAATCGTTCAATTCCATCGTTGATACCTCCGCATGCGGCAGGTCGGCGGTGAGGATCTTGAGCATTTGATATCGATGATGATTACTCGCCAAAGATCGCTTCGTATAAAGCGAACTTGTGGGAAGATAAATAAACAAGTCGCAGTTCAGATGGTCCATCACATGGTGATAGATATCCAAATGCGCTTTTGTCGGGGGGTTAAATGCCCCGCCAAAGATGACAATCACACAATCTCCTCCTTGAAAATCATCCTTATTGTACCATATTTTCGCCTTGATGAAAAGAAATTATCAATATTGGGAACGCTTGGAAATTTGTAGTTTTCATCTGGGATGATTTCATGAAGAGACGTGGGTATATCCCCCATCAGATAGCTAATGAACCACATGGCATCCAATACCTCGTCTCACACGGATGCCTATAGAATAAGTGCATCATGCCTCAAGTCTTGAACGTATCACAATCAGATGAGTTTTTATTCGATATTTTCTGAATATTACCTTGTATCTGCACCGTGGATGCACTATAATGAATAAAAAACACATAATGGAGGATATTATGAAAAAAGTCTATAACGCACTCGGACAATTATTTGGCTTTCTGACGATTTTGCTTTTTGCGTTTTTGTACATGAACTCGATGTTTTCTTTCGGTATCGATTCGGAAATCATCGGCATTCTCGAACTCGTCAAGACATATGCGATTTTTGCGGTTTGCGGTCTTGCCGGCCTGGAATTCGCTTCCGGAAAGAAACTATTGGCCTTAATCTATTTTCTTGTGCTCGCATTCGTCATCATTTTCAGCTTCTTCCCGGTTATTCGCAATCAGATTATCAACGTCGTCACAACCATGATTATTTAGTCAAATCACGCGATCGCAAGGTCGCGTTTTTTGTTTTAGGACGCGCACTTGATCTATGGCTTGGATATTGCAAAGAAAAGGCAACGCTTCGAGGGCGTTACCTTTTTTATTTGACATTATAGCGTTTCATGAATGACTCGAATGCGCTGCCCAGAGGCAATACGACTTCGACCTTGGTGTCCTTCAAGGGATGTGTAAAGGCGATTCGGTGACTCATCAATAACATTTCAGGGACGGGATAGCGGTTGGTGTTATAGAGTTCATCCCCGACGATCGGAAGCCGGAAATGCGCGAAATGGACGCGAATTTGATGTGTCTTTCCCGTTTCGGAAACAATCCGTACCAGCGAATAATTGTTAAATTCCTTTTCCACTTGATAGGCGGTTTGACATTCTTCACCGGTCATGGATACTTCACGCTTGATCGAACCTTCGACACGGTTGATCGGAAGTTCGATACAGAGTTTCTTGTTTTCAAGCAAACCATCGACAATCGCGTAGTATTCGCGATCCACTTTGTTGTCGGTCTTATCGCTGAAGAGAAACTTCAAGAAACGGTGCTTCGCTATGAACATCAATCCGGATGTCTCTTTGTCAAGGCGATTGATAAAATGGATCTTCGCGTGAATTCCTTGGGTCTGATAATAGTGGTTGAGCCTATTGGCGAGCGTTCCGGTCGGATGAGCATTGGAGACCATCACTTGCATGTTGGCGGGCTTGTTCACGATGAGATAATATTCATCTTCATAGCGAATGTCAAGAGGGCCTTCTTCGGGTGTGATGGACGGATCGTACGGTTCATCGGGAATGACGATCTTCAGGTTGTCCCCCTTTTTAATCGTATCATCCTTGGTCTTTTGCTCGTGATTCACGAAGAGCATTTGTTTCCCTTTTTGGATATCTACGAGTTTGAGGGGAATATTGTTATCAAACATAAAACGTTTAATCGTCTCCGGTTTTTTGGCGCGGTAAATGAGTTCCATCGTGATCACATCCTCACGTATAAGTATAACATATTATTCTGAAAATCGCACCATGAAAGTTTTGCCCTGAACAATCTATTTGAGGTTCTCCGGATTCAGTCCTTGCAGTTCTTCGAGAACGAATCTGCCGTCTTTCCGAATGAGGACATCGTCGAAATAGATTTCACCGCCACCAAATTCGGGCGTTTGGATCAGGACGAGGTCCCAATGGATGGCAGAGTCGTTTCCGTTGGGGGCATCCTCATAACATCTTCCTGGGGTGAAATGGATCGAACCCGCGATCTTCTCATCGAACAAGATATCGCCCATAGGTTGGGTGATGAGTGGATTCACACCGATGGCGAACTCACCTACATAGCGCGCCCCTTCGTCGGTATTGAATATATCTGCCAGCAACTCGGGTTCTTGATCGGCGGTGTGTTGGATGATCCTGCCGTTTTTGAACGTCAAACTCACGTGCGTGAAAACGGATCCTCTTTGCGGAGAAGGCGTGTTATACGTGATCACACCGTTGACAGAGTCCCTCACGGGAGCAGTGAAAATTTCTCCATCAGGGATATTGAAATTCCCTGCACAAGGAATCGCTGTCATACCTTTGATCGAAAAATGCACGTCCGTGCCTGGGCCGACAATCCGGACACGATCGGTCCGTTCCATCAGTTCCTTCAAGGGGATAAACGCATCGTTCATCCGTGAGTAGTCGACTTTCGACACGTCGATGATGAAATCGAAATAGCGCTCATAACTCATTTTGGCTTTATGCGCGCCACCTTCGGTAGGATAATTCAAGAGGACCCATTTTTTTTGAAGACGTTTGCGCGTCAAGGGATTCATTTTGATCATGCTTTTCATCTTGAGTGCTTGTGGAACATCCTCACTGGTATAATCCGACTCGGAAGCACGAATATGCACGATACAATCGATATCGTCGAGTTTGGTGTCGAGCCAGCGATATTGCCTGTCGAGTTGCTTGTCGGATAGATCCATCATGACTTCACGGTCGATCTCATCATCACGCAGTTCGACAACGGGATTTCCCTGATGGGAACGAATCGTCTTGACAAGTGCGAGAACCAAAGGTTTGGCCTTGATCGATGCGGAGATGAGCACATGCTCACCAGGCTTCATGGCCACAGAATAGGTGATAAGCGATTCGGCTAATTGGGTTATTCTTGGATCTTTAAGCATGGTTGTTCAACATCCTTTCGTATTGGAGATATAAACGATTCATGAGTTCAATGTCAAAGGGTTTTTCACGCTTTTGGATCATCCGCACGAGGAGCGCGAGCTCGGTTTCCAAAATGTGACAGATGGCTGGAGGGTATTGCATCTCTTGCATATGGCGCAAATACTCGTTTTGATCGAGAACGGTATAGGAGAAATCATGGAGCACTTTGATATCCAGATCATAATCGATATATTTCATTGCCTCATGATCGATCAATATCGGCGAAGCAAGGTTGCAATAGAAATAGATTCCTGCGGGATGGATGATGCCGATGACGTTGAACCACCGTTCTTTATAGAAAAATGATACGGATGGTTCTTTGGCGTACCAAACACGCCCATTGGCTTCAATCACCCGCGTGCGTCGATTTGCCACGATCACATAATCTTCATGGTCTTCGATCACGGTGGAAGTTTCCCAGATCCGATGAAGTGAATGATCGTGTTTATAACTATGTATGGCGATTTTTTGTCCTGAGATAAGGTTCATAGTACTCCCTCACTGATTCTATATCCATTATACCAAAATCGCTGTGAATCGTTAGGTCCAAATGTGAATATCAATCGTCTTGAGAAAGCCAATCGGCACCCTTTTGTATTTCGGGTTCGGTCAATGAAAGCTCCGGAAAATGTTGTTGGCGCAACGCTTCGTACAACACGATGGCAACTGCGTTCGCCAAATTCAGACTTCTCATGGACGATTTCATCGGGATGCGATAGCACTGATCCAGATGTGGACGCAGGATAGACTTGGGAATGCCTGTGGATTCTTTCCCGAAAATGAGATAGATATGCGCATGGGGATCAGACATGCGCGCTTGATCATGGCTTTTTTTGCCATAACGGGTCAGAAAAATCCAAGGTCCGGGATGTGTTTGCCGAAAGCTGTCCCAATCAGGATATACGGAGACTCCGACGTCTTCCACATGCTGAACCGACGTCCGCTTGAGGGTTTTGGCATCCAAACGGAACCCGAGCGGTTCAATCAGATGAAGTTCTGCTCCGGTCGCTGCACACGAACGGATGATATTTCCGGTATTTTGGGGAATCTCGGGCTGATACAAGACGATGTGAATCATTTCAGATCACCCTCATAATGATCAAGGATCATTTCAATCAGACGCGATTCGAATGAATTGTTTTTGATCATCTTGATTTCATGATCATAGGGCGGATAAGAAGCCTGAGGTCTCTTGACCCCCTGAACAAAGGGGGTTTCAAGGATTTTGGGTACACTTTTAAAGGCGGGGTGGTGGATGATCCGCATCAACGGTTCAAAACCCAGGGCACCGAATCCGAAATTCTCATGGCGGTCTTTATGGGCGGCAGTGGGATTTTTGCTATCGTTCAGGTGTAGTACGCGTATGCGATCAAAGCCGATCGTCTGATCCAGTTCGTGTAAAACCTCAGATTGTCGGTTGATGATATCGTAGCCTGCATCATGGATGTGACACGTATCCAGACACACGCCCACGCGTTCGGTTACCTTGACATGATCGATGATCCAGCGAAGTTCTTCAAAAGTTCTCCCGACTTCGCTCCCCTTCCCGGCCATCGTCTCAAGCGCGATGACGACATGGGAATCCGGAGTATTATCGATGATGGCATTGATGCCATCACTGATCCATTGAATCCCTGTTTCAACCCCTTGACCGAGATGGCTCCCAGGATGCAAAACGATGGTTGGAGCACCCAATGCAGTCGTCCGCTTTACTTCTTCTGTGAGAAACGCTATGGCGAACTCACGGT
>JBAZGL010000080.1:0-5766 GCA_041652855.1 Candidatus Izemoplasmatales bacterium | reverse complement strand
TACATGCATTCACAACACGACGCTCGGGCCGGCGCTCGGCGGCACAAGGTTGTGGAATTACGATTCAGAAGAAGATGCTGCACTCGATTGTTTGCGGCTCGCGCGCGGCATGACCTACAAAGCTGCAGCTGCAGGACTGAATCTCGGTGGCGGTAAGACTGTATTGATCGGGGATGCGAACAAAGTCAAGAGTGAAGCATATTTTCGCGCTTTAGGGCGTTATGTGCAAAGCCTCAATGGTCGCTACATCACCGCTGAAGACGTCAACACGTCGACCAAGGACATGGATTATGTCCACATGGAGACCCATCATGTGGTGGGGTTGGAAGGAAAATCCGGCAACCCTTCGCCCATGACGGCACTCGGCGTATTTCACGGCATTCGCGCATCGCTCAAAAAAGTATTCGGCAACGATGATATCTCCCGTTACTCCTTCGCTGTTCAGGGAACAGGCCAAACCGGATATTTTTTGATTAAATACTTATTGGAAGCCAATGCGAAAAAAATCTTTTTCACGGAAATCAACCAGAAACATATCGATCGGATGAAACACGAGCATCCCGAGGTGGAATTTGTCAAACCCGATCAAATTTTCGCGCTAGAGGTTGATGTCTTCAGCCCCTGTGCGCTCGGAGCCGTTCTCAATGACGATTCCATTCCTCAAATCAAAGCCAAGATTGTTGCCGGATCGGCGAACAACGTGCTTCAGGACGAAGAGAAACATGGCGTCATGCTAAAGGATAAAGGTATATTGTACGCTCCAGACTTCGTCATCAATGCCGGCGGATTGATTAACGTATATCATGAGTTGCTCTCCTACAACAAAGATCGCGCTGTGCGTGATATCGAGAAAATCTTTGACCGTTTGCTTGAAATCTATGAGATTGCGGAAAACGAAGATATCTCCACCTACGCAGCAGCCCGGGTATATGCCAAAAAACGCATCGAGACCATCAACAATCTCCATTCCAATTATATACCAAGGTAATCTATGAAACGGATTACCTTTCTTACGGGCTATTACGGTTCGGGGAAGACGGAAATCGCTCTGAATCTGGCGATGAAAGAGCGTCTTGACGCTGTCGTCGATCTCGATATCATCAACCCTTATTTCCGGTCCCGCGAAGGTGTGGATATACTCCAAGAAGCGGGTATAGAGATCATCTCGAATGATCTTGAAAATGGAACGTTCGCCGACCTCCCATTTCTTTCAAAAAGAATCTTTTTGCCGTTTCGAAACACGGATATCCGGGCGATTTACGACCTGGGCGGCAACGATCTCGGAGCGAAGGTGATGAGACAGTTTGAAGCTGAAAGTATCGGTGATACAGACTTGTTTCTCGTGGTGAACATCTATCGTCCTGAAACCAAAGATGAGGCCTCAATCCTCAAAATGATCCACGAGATTGAGGGTGCATCGGGCATGAAAATCACCGGTATCATCAACAACTCCAATTTATTGCGCGAGACGACCTATGATGATATTTTAACAGGTGAGGCGATTATCCATTCGGTGGCGAAGAAAACGCATATTCCCATCGTCTATACAGCGGTCTATGAAGAAATCTTTGATCCCAAAATCGTCGTCGAGGGCGAAACCCTCATTCTGAAACTGTATTTTCGCAAGAATTGGTACTAAGGAGGAAAAAATGCCAAAAGGAAGAACCATCTTCGATTACGAGAAGTGCAAAGGATGTCTTTTGTGTGTCGCTAATTGTCCCCAAAAGATCCTTTATCAAGATCCACATACACTGAATAAATCAGGTTACAATGTCATCAAAGTATCCGATCCGGAGCGTTGTATCGGCTGTGCTTTCTGCGCCATCATATGTCCGGATTCGGTCATTACCGTGGAGGTCGAGAAATAATGGCTAAAATCCTGATGAAGGGTAACGAAGCCATTGCCCTCGCCGCGATCAAAGGCGGTGTCGATGCCTTCTTCGGATATCCAATCACACCACAAAATGAAATACCCGAGTACTTGTCCAAACATATGTTGGCGCACCAAAAAGTGTTCTTGCAAGCAGAATCGGAAGTCGCCGCCATCAACATGGTGTACGGCGCTGCCAGCACTGGCGCACGGGTGATGACTTCTTCATCCTCGCCCGGAATCGCGCTCAAACAAGAAGGGATATCGTATATGGCCGGAGCGCAGCTGCCTGCGGTCATCGTATCCGTGATGCGCGGGGGGCCCGGTCTCGGTGGCATTCAACCCTCTCAAGCGGATTATTATCAAGCCACTCGTGGCGGCGGGAACGGAGACTACCATCTCATCGTTTTTGCGCCAGAGACCATCCAGGAGACGGTCGACATCATGAAGCAATCGTTTGATATCGCTGATTGTTACCGGAATCCCGTCCTGGTCCTTGTCGATGGCCTGATCGGGCAAATGATGGAGTCGATCGACCTCGATCGCGAAGTCCCGAAACGAACGATTCCCGAAAAAACATACGCAGTGACGGGGACGGACAACCATGTCGGTCGGAACATCATCAATTCGCTCTATCTCGACCCCGTCGAACTCGAACGACACAACATCCTGCTCAAAGAGAAATATGATCGGATCAAACAGGCGGAAACCCGGTATGAACTCATCGGTATGGATGATGCGGAGTACGTCATCGTCGCTTACGGCACCATGGCCCGGATCGTCCGCTCCGCACTTGAAACATTGAAGCAGAACCAGATCAAAGTCGGTCTGATCCGCCCGATCACTTTGTGGCCCTATCCCCAAGAAGCGTTTGACCAGATTCCCAAGACCTGTAAAGGGATCCTCTGTGCGGAGATGAGTATGGGACAGATGCTTGATGATGTGTTGATATCTGTAAACGGCAGATTTCCTGTCGGATTTTTCGGTCGTAGCGGGGGAATGGTTCCTGACCCCGAAGAAGTCGTCCAAAGTATCATGTCATTTACCGAAAGGGTGGTCAAATGATGGAAATCAAATATCAAAAAACCAAAGGTTTAACGGATAAACCTCTGACCTATTGTCCGGGATGCATCCATGGAATCATCCATAAACTCGTCGCAGAATCTCTTGAAGAGCTCGGTGTTTTGGGAAGAACAGTGGGTGTGGCCAGTGTCGGCTGTTCCGTATTCTCCTATGAGTTTTTCAATTGTGATATGATCCAGGCACCACATGGGCGTGCCTGTGCGGAAGCGACAGGCATCAAACGCGTTCGCCCGGACAATATCGTTTTCACCTATCAAGGGGACGGGGACCTCGCCTCCATCGGCATCGCGGAGACGATCCATGCCGCGAATCGCGGCGAAAACATCACGGTCATCTTCATCAACAACGCGATTTATGGCATGACAGGCGGTCAAATGGCTCCGACGACACTGATTGGACAAAAGACCACGACTTCACCCGACGGACGCGACCGCGTCCATCATGGCAATCCCATCAAAATCAGTGAGATGTTTCAAAACATCGATGGCGTAGCCTATCTCGAACGGGTGACGGCGGTTGATCCCAAACATGTTTTAAAAGCGAAAAAAGCGATCAAAAAAGCATTTCAATATCAAATAGAAGGCCGTGGTTTTTCCATGGTGGAAGTGGTGTCGAGTTGCCCGGTCAACTGGGGAATGACACCGATCAAAGCCATGGAATGGATCAAGTCCGATATGCTTCCAGTCTACCCCTTGGGTCTATTCCGAGATCGAGGTGAAAACAATGGGTAAAGCAAAGACGATACGCGTTGCCGGCTTTGGCGGACAAGGTGTCATGATGTTTGGGCAATTGCTCGCATATAGTGCGACACATGACAATTTGAATTGCCTGTGGTTCCCTTCTTACGGACCTGAAACGCGTGGCGGCACAGCTAATTGTTCCGTGATTATATCGGAGGCGGTCATCAACTCGCCCGTATTCAAGAATGCGGACCACCTGATTGCCTTCAACGGACCTTCGATGGAGAAATTTCAATCCCGTATGGCGCACTCGGGCTTAATCCTCTATAATGCGTCGCTCATCAAAGAAGCTCAGTCGATTCCGGATGTGCTCGTTATCGGCATTCCCGTGAATGACATCGCCACCGAACTTGGATCTGTCCAAGTAGCGAACATGGTCATGCTCGGATGTTATCTCGAACTCACCCACCTTTTCACGATGGAAACGATCGAGACCATTTTGAAGAAATTCCTTGGCGAACGAAAAGCCCATATGTTGGATCTCAATCTTCAAGCCATTGCGGCCGGACGCGAATATATCAAAAAAAAGGGAGTGACCTATGCTTAAACATGTCAAAGATCTGATGTCAGTTGTCCACCAGACTCAGCCGAAAAGAATGGCTGTGGTGTTTGCGCATGACGCACATGTGATTGAAGCAATCGCCTCTTGCCTTCCTTATACGACACTTCATCCCATTCTCATCGGTGATGAGCCCGTCATCTACCAACTGATTTCGGGTTATCCGCTGTTGAACGATGTGAGCATCATCCATGAAACCGACCCGGAAAGTGCCACTAAGATCGCCATGGACTTGGTGAACAAGAATGAAGCGGATATCGTCATGAAGGGTCTGATCGACACGAAATATCTGCTTAAGGGTGTCGTTAACCGAGAATACGGTATTCGTCAACAACCGCTCTTAAGCCATGTCGGATTGGTCTCGTTTCCGTTATATGACCACTTAATCATCGCCACAGATGGTGCGATGAACATCGCCCCGAATCCGGAGGAGATGGTTCAAATCATCGAGAACGCCGTCCGTGTGGCACACGGACTCGGCATCAAGAAGCCGAAGGTCGGTCTGGTCAGCGCCGTTGAGAAGCCGAATGAAAAAATCGCTTCGACGATGATGGCGGAGGCGGTCAAGGCCCATTATCAACAGGTGGATGTGGGATCGTTCTACATTGATGGACCGTTTGCGGTCGACAATCTCGTTTCCGAAGAGTCCGTGAAAAGCAAAGGCATCACGAGTCCTGTGGCTGGAAGCGCCGATATCCTTGTCTTTCCGAATTTGGATGGCGGCAATATCTTTTACAAAACAGCAGTCTTTTTGGCTAAAGGTGCTTCAGCTGGTTTGGTCGTAGGCGCAAAAGTGCCAATCGTTCTCACATCTCGAGCGGATTCAGCGGAAGCTAAACAATACTCAATCATGTTGGCGGTGGTGATACAAGATGGATTACTTGCTGCTGATCATTAATCCCGGATCAACCTCAACCAAGGTTGCGATCTTTCGGCAGGAACAACTGCTTCATGAACAGGTATTGAAACATGAAGTCAGTGAGTTGCAGGCGTTTTCCTCCATCATCGATCAAGCGGATTTCCGCAAGGCATTCATTCTTGAGTTCTTGTCTCAGAAAGGACATCGAGTGGAAGATTTCGATGTTTTCGTGGCCAGGGGCGGAATCCTGAAGCCACTTCCGCAAGGGGGCACCTACGCCATCAATGCACGGATGCTCGAGGATCTCCAATCCTGTACGTACGGTGCGCATGCTTCGAATCTTGGTGCAATTCTCGCTGATTTGATGGCGCGTCCGCTCAATCGACCCGCCTATATCGTGGACCCCGTCTGTGTCGATGAGATGGATGACATCGCCAAAGTATCCGGGCTTAAAGGTATGGATCGCATTAGCGTGTTTCATGTCTTGAATCAAAAAGCGATTGCCCGTAAACATGCGAAAATCATCGGGCAAAAATATGATAATCTCAATTTGATCGTGTGTCATCTAGGTGGCGGCGTCAGCGTCGGACTGCATCAGAAGGGGCGCGTCGTCGACGTGAACAATGCCCTGGGAGGCGATGGTCCGTTTTCTCCC